>JANMYC010000352.1:0-5723 GCA_031381715.1 Saprospiraceae bacterium | reverse complement strand
AAATTAGTTATTTAGACATTCTTAACCCAAAAGACGTCATAACATATAATGTACCCTTACATGGTGTTAACCTTTTTTTTAAAAAATAATATTATCGAATTTTTGCATTCACCTCGGGGAAAAACGCAAAATACTGAGGGGCCTGTTTCATCTACTTCGAAACAATGATTTCGTTTTTTTTGAAGTAGGGTTTTGGAAATTTTATAGGATTTTAATTGTAGCTCGGAACTCCAGTTCCGCATGAAATAATCCTATTTAATCCAATAAATTTTCCAAAATCTTACTTCAAATATAATTATATTTATGTTAAATTAAATTTGTATTTTTCAAAAAATACTATTAAATCCATATAAAATCCTATCAATCCTACTTCAATTTTGTAACGGAATTAAAATCCTTAGTTTTTCTTTTCTCTCAATTCTGCTTCTTTTTTCTTCTCTTTTTCAATCTTTTTAAAATACCCCTTGAAAAGAAAATTATGCTTCAGTGCTTCCATATTTTGATTAAAATTAGAGGTTCCTGCTTCAATATTTTCAAAGCTTTTATTGAGTTTTTGAACCAAAACGCTGTCTTTCAAAACCGCATTAACAGAACCTTTACCGCTATCAATATCACGTTTCACACCTTGAGTCAGAGTATTTAGTTCAAGGGCTAAGCTGTTAGCATTGTCACCAACCAGTTTTATCTTTTCCACCGCTGTATTTAGGTTAAAAAGAACCTGAGTATCCCTTAAAATGCCTCCCAAAGAGCCTTTTCCGTCTTTAATATCTTGCACAATCGTTTGTAGTTCTGCCACCATATTGTCCGCTTTATTCGTCGCTTTACGGACATTATTCATGGCATTTGTCAAATTCTTAGGAAGGGTTTTATCATTCAAAATATCCCAAAAAGCAGTGCTATTATTTAGCCGTTGTACACTGATTTTTAAATCTTCGGAAATAATGGCAATATTTTGATTTGTTTTATTCAGCACCTCCAACATCTCGTCCGTACTAATATTTTCTTTTGCTATTAAAATATCATCATTCTCCGCTAATTGCGTCCTATCCGCTCCAGGAACAATATTAATCAATTTATTCCCCACCAAGCCGTCCGTACCGATACTCACAAAGTCCTTTTTATGAATATAACTTTTCATTTTTTCATCAATAAGCATCGTCACTTCTATGGTGGTATCATTCAAAAAGCCTATTTTTTTTACCGTCCCCACTTGAATGCCCGCATAACGGATATTATTTCCCACCATTAACCCACTCGCATTGTCAAAACGGACTTTCAATACATAATTTTTACCAAAAAGATTGGTATCTTTACCCACCATATAAAGTGCAAAAATGAGCATTAATAAGCCCGCAAAAACAAAAATACCCAGTTTAATATTATCTATTTTTCGAGTTGCCATTATTCAAAGAATTGTTTTACTTTGTTATCATTACTTTTTTTTAGGTCGTTGTAAGTCCCTTCTGCGTAGGCGTATCCGTCTATCAAAACAACTATTCTATCGGAGGTCAAGCGAATGCAATTCATATCGTGCGAAATAATTACGGACGAAGTATCATATTTTTGACCGATTTCAACTATCAATTTACTGATTTCTCTCCCAGTTATGGGGTCTAAACCCGTTGTGGGTTCATCATAAAGCATAATTTCAGGATTTAAAATTAAAGTCCTCGCCAAAGCAATTCTTTTACGCATACCACCCGATAATTCCACGGGCATCATATCCACAGTGTGCGCCAAATTGACATTGCTCAGAGCAGCCATTACTTTATCATCTCTCTCTTTCTTCGCTTGTTCTTCGGTCAAATCCTTTGAAGCAAGCCAATGCCGACGCAACGGAAACTCAAGATTTTCGCGTACCGTCATGGAATCGTACAACGCATTGCTTTGAAATAAAAAACCCATTTTCACCCGCATAAAATCCAATTCATCATGATTTAGATCCGATATTCTATTATCAAAAATAAAAATATCACCACTATCAGGTCGTAACAAACCAATCAAACATTTAATAAAAACCGACTTCCCTGAACCTGATTTGCCCAAAACTGCCACATTCTCCCCTTTTTTTAACGTAAAATTGAAATCCACTAACACTTTATTACTCCCAAACGATTTGTACAAATGCTCTACCCTTATCACCGTTTCTGGTGAATCTTGATTTTCTGAATGCGGTTTTTTAGCTTCTTGAATCATATCTCGAATTCTTAATTTATACCAAATAAATCTGTAATTTGAACAACAACCAAATCAATAATGAATATTAAAATAGAACTCACAACCACCGCCGAATTAGCCGAACGCCCTACCCCCTCAGTACCTTTACTACTATTATAGCCTTTACAACAGCCCACGATACCCACCGCAAAACCAAAGAAAAAAGTCTTAACAACCGCTGGAATCAAATCACTCAACACCAAAGCGTCAAATACTTTCTTATAAAACAAAGTAAAACTGGTAACTCCTTTGATATTTACCCCAAGATATGAACCGTATAGAGATATGAAATCATTGAGAATTACCAAGACTGGCAGCATCAAAGTGGTCGCCAACACCCGTGTCACCACCAAATATTTAAAAGGATTGGTACCCGAAACCTCCATCGCGTCTATCTGCTCAGTCACTTTCATACTACCCAATTCAGCGCCCATGCTGCTGCCTATTTTGCCGGCAAAAACAAGTGCTGTTAGTATAGGTCCAATTTCTCTAATCATAGCAATACCTACCATATCAGGTAACTTGCTTTCAACCCCATAGTAAAGTAAAGTTGGACGAAGCTGCATAGTTAAAACAAGCCCCATGATGAACCCTGTCAGACTCACTAAAGGCAAAGTATTATAGCCAACTATAAAACATTGTCTCAAAAATTCATTAATTTCATATCGTGGTTTATAGCCCTGTTGAAAAAAGCGCAGGCTAAATCTGAAAGTATCACCTATTTCATAAAATGTCGTTTGCCAGCTTGGAGGTAGATTCATTTTTTACATTCATTTTAACGTAAATTTTATCTTTTAAAACTGTGTTTTAGCTAATAAATATC
The DNA here is from genome assembly GCA_031381715.1 of Saprospiraceae bacterium. Classification (GTDB taxonomy): domain Bacteria; phylum Bacteroidota; class Bacteroidia; order Chitinophagales; family Saprospiraceae; genus JAAFJT01. The sequence goes on along the minus strand of JANMYC010000352.1, from coordinate 2,683 downwards.
ACCATAAGCGATGATATTGGTTATGTAATTGAGCTGCCTGTCGCTTTAGTTTTGTCCATAAAAAAACGATATTATGAAAACAATCCTCGTTCCAACTGATTTTTCTGCCACCTCACGCACCGCTTTTGAGTATGCTAAACACCTTGCAGCAAAACTCGGTGCCAAAATCAAAGTTGTGCATGTTCACGACGCCACGGGGGATTTGTCCATCTCAGTTTTTGAAAAAACGGAAGGCGACCCAGCCGATACTGCTATGAAAGAGTTCACTTCGGACAGTGACAACTTGTTCTATGAGACCGAAATACTGAGGGGGGATGTTGTCAATGAAATCGTGAAAATGACTAAGCGCGAAAGCGAGGAATTAATCGTGATGGGTTCTACTGGTTTGCAGGATTTTTTATCAAAAATAGTGGGAACTGTTTCTCTGGATGTGATGAATAAGGCGCACGCACCCGTCATAATTGTCCCGCGTGACACCGTTTATAAACCTATAAAACGCATCCTTTTTGCCACTTCTCCCGAATCCGCGGATTCTAAAGTATTGCGAGAAGCCATTAATTTTGCGCAAGTTTTCAAAGCTCAAATTCACTTTGTGAACATTGCCAAAAAAGAGAAAAAAGAAAAAGAGGATGTATTAAAAAAAGTTCTGAATGAATTAATGGATAAAATGGAGGTAAAAGAGCCTTTTGAATTAGTGTCTTTAGATGGCGAAAATGTAGTAAAGGAATTGAAAGAATATGCCGAAAATAATGATATTGATTTGCTCATGTTCGTTAATAAACACCGTAATTTTTTCCAAGCATTGATTCATAAAAGCATTACCCAACAAATTGCACTCACCTATGAAAAACCCATAATGGTGATGCACTATGATGATAATTTTTAGAAATTCAGGCTTGTTTAAAGATTATGTAAAAGACGTTTGCGTATTGCCATGAAAGTGGGTAGCTATCCGTCCCCTTGCGAAATATTTGAGCGCGGTGAAGTAGAAGATTATACCGTAAATATAGTTGACATGCCTACAACCACCCAATCACTCGTCACTCAAGGCGATATAAGAGCTATTTCAATAAACGAAAAAGTACGCATCGATTGGGTACAGCAATCTTTCAATATTACATATTTTGATATTGAAAAATCAGCCGATGGTGTTCATTTCGAAACTATTACAACTATTCCCGCCAATACCAATAACTATTATGTGGCTTACGACGATGCGCCTACTGAGGGGGTCAGTTTTTACCGTTTAAAAATCCATTTAATGAACAGTGAAAGGCAGATGACACCTCCTCAAAAAGTGAATTACGAAAAATTACCTGATTTTACTGTATTCCCAAATCCCGTCAGTGAAGACGCATATATTGATTTAAAAAAATACGCTGAGCAAACGGCAAACATTACTATTTCTGATGTAGCAGGTCACATAATATTAAATAAAATAGTCGAAAAAGCGGGCTCAGAACCGCAAAGATGGGATATTTCATCTTTAAAAAATGGCACTTATTTCATTGCTTTAAAATGTGAAAATAGAAGAGATGTGGTTAGGAAGATACAGATTTTGAAATGATGAATATTATCCCTCAAGCAATTTAAGTAACCATCTTGTTTTTTAATAAAGCCTATTTTAGGCTCAATAAATAAGCCTTTTAAAAGAAAAAATATGACAACTATATTAGTAACCACTGATTTTTCATCAAACTCCAAATCCGGTATCCGCTTTGCTATCCAATTGGCATCACAAACGCCTTGTAAATTGGTGTTTTATAGTGCTCTTGAACTCATGAAACCCACTTCTTGGAGCAAAGAAGAAACGGCGGAATACGCCCAAAAGGAGACTCTTAATAGTAAAAATCAGTTAAAAAAGTTCCTTAAAGCTATTTTTAAAAAAGTGGGAAAAGAAGATGTTTCGTACGATTACGAAGTTGAAATGGGCATGACTGTGGACAATTTTATTGTCAATTATGCCAAAAAAATAAACGCGGATTATATATGTATGAGTACGCGTGGAGCCGGAACACTCAAAAAAATCATGGGCACTAACGCCTCTACTTTGGTCAATACTTCTCCTATTCCTGTAATTGTTGTTCCGCAAAATTACCGTACTAAACCTATTAATAAGGTGGGTTATTCCTCTGATTTTGAAAATATAGATACAGAATTGGCACTTATTAAAAAGTTTACCGAGCCATTAAAAGTCCCAATTGATGTCTATCATTTTAACTATAAAATGCATGATGCTGATGCTAAAGACCAAATTGCTGATGTAATAATGGACTATCAATCTCAAGGCATAACATTTCATATACCCAAGCTTTTGCTTGAAAACTCATTAGTCGAAAATCTACAAAAAACGATTAAAAAGGAGAAGCCCTCAATTTTAGCCATGTTTACCGACCAAAAACACAGCTGGTTAGAGCGACTCTTTCTTGATAGCAAAACCGCTGACATGACTTTTGACCTTAAGATACCTTTATTGGCTTTTAAAAAGTAAAATAAAGCATGAATTGATTGAAATCACCTTGAGCCTTAATGTGTATCATCGTTTATGGTCTTTTCTTTTTGTAATCTTGGATATGTTTAAAAACGGACTAAAGATTGAAAAGAAATGAAAGATTTTATCAAATTATTCAGCAATGTAGGCATCGAAGATGTGCCTTTGGTAGGTGGAAAAAATGCCTCTTTA
>JANMYC010000351.1:0-5836 GCA_031381715.1 Saprospiraceae bacterium | reverse complement strand
CGATGCCACGAATAATCAGCTTAATAAGTCTATTTTAAGTATTAATTCCCAATTAGATAAGGCTATTAACCTATCCGTAGCCAGTATCAAACACGAGCGATTCAAGAAGATTGGTTTAGGAGTAGTAGCGGGATTAGCGGGCTTTGCATTGGGTGTTATATTGGCGAAGTAGATTTTTGCCCTACCCCTCAGTATTTTCATCCAACGGCAAAGCACTATTCTTCTCAGCATTTTCAATTTGGTTCAGAAAATTCTCTGAACTCACCACTTTAGCGCCGCGTTTTTCTAGATTGCGTCTTGCTTCGCCCGCTGCTGTGCCTCCTCGTTGTGCGACCGCTTGGTTCTCTTCAAATCCGATAGTATTGTCTTGGACTGCGAACTGTTTGGTGACCTCCTCCCCCAGCATGGTGAAAATGAGTTCGAGGTTGGTCATGTGGTCGCGCAAATTTTGCCTTTCTAAGCCCTTTAGAGCCTTGTGCTCATTGGGCGTGAGTCCAAATGTGGCTTTCGCGATTTCGGCTGTCAGAATGGAGTATTCTTGTCCTTCTTTCACACCCCTGACTTTCCATTCCTCCGTCAGTTCCTTTCTGATGCCGATGCTTTTGATTCTCGTCTCTATCCATTCATCGGAATAACCTTTGGCTTTATAAATCTCTCGCGCCCGCTCGATGGCGATTTCGGGGTTTTCAATTTCATCAATCCTATCCTGCCCTACTTGTGCCAACCATTGTTTAAAAGGCTCAGCTTTGGGCGAAGGGATAGACATAATCAAGCGAAGCATCGTCTGAGTATTGGTAACATCAGTTTTATAAAATTTTCCATCTGTTGACAGCATTTTGAGTTGTCCGATATTTTCGGACAACTCCGCATACCCCTCAGTAATTAGCTTCTTTTTAAGGTCATTCCAGTATTTTCGGGACCGATTGCTTCCCGTCAGCACTTCGATGACATCAATAACTGAAAAATACCATTGCTCATTGTGCCAAACCCGACGAATGGCTTTCTCTTGAAAAAGGATGATTTTATTATTTTGTTCCATAATTTCAGTTTCTAAATACTCCGATTAAATTTTTCCTACCGCCCCTCTCCTACCCCCTCAGTATTCTGCGCTCAGAGCCTATTTAAGTTTAAAAAAACTTTACTTTAAACTTAAAATAAAGTCATTATAACTTTATTTTAAACATTAAACGTTTTAGCCGTGTATGCCCCGATATTAGCAATGTCCTTTTTCTTAAGGTTGATGTCGTACAGCGTACGGTTAATTTCTTTAGGCGGAAATTGGTTGACAATTTTTTCTGCTTGGTCTTGGCGCAATCTGAAATCAGTAACCAACCGCTCAAGTATCCGAGAGGTATCAGCATCTGGCGGCGGCACCACAACCGTTGATTTGGCAGGGCGATTGAATTTAAATTCAATATCCGTTATCCGTTTACCCGTCTTTTTAAGGGTATATTCAAAAGCCAAATCGGTGTGTTCATTGATTTCTACTTGCGCAACTTTGAGGACGTATTTTTCAAAAGCCGACCATTTTTCATACTGCTCAACCCCCGTTTTAGGGTCAAAAAGCCTAAATCGCTCTTTAAGCTCTTGCACTGAAATTCTCAAAAGCCCTGTCGAACGGAATTGAGCGAGCATTTCATACAAGCGTTTAGAGAATTTTGAATCCAAAGACAAGACCATATTCAATTCATAAGTCGTGAAATTATTTTTAAGTTCAAATAAATATGGGCGTATCTTGGCGTCCAAACCTATATCTATCATGCCGTGGCTATCATATTCAGCGGAAGAAATAGGGCGAATTTGGAGATAATTACCATTTTCACGGATTATGACCAATTCACGGTCGAGCAAACGGTTGGTAGCTTCTTTGAGTTCTTCGTATTTTATTTTTTTACGTGTACGCTCCATCAGCTCTTTGCCCGATATTCGGTAGTAGCGCGTAGGCGGGTCACTTTTGTCCAATTGCGACATGACCATGTACATGATGTTCTTTTCCAATGCGGTCATTGTGTAGCGCGCAGTGGTAATAGCGTTGTCCTGAACAACTAATTTTCTTTCCTCAGGTGGTTGTTTCATACAAACAAAAGTACAATAAAGGATAGAAATAAAAAAACATTTTATCCTTTCTGGAGGATTTTCTATCCCATTCAGAGGATTTTCTATCCTTTATTTGGAGGGATTTCTATCCTTTAAAGGAGGATTAACTATCCTTTAGGAGGGATTTCTATCCTTTAAGCTCACAACAGACTGAATATCAAGCAGTTACAGAGCCTAAAAACAAGATTAAAATTCATTAAAAGATGATTTCACACAAAATTTTTAATTTGTGTGAAATTATTTTCTAAATAAGGTTCTTTTTGTCTTATAAAAGCCTCTAAAGGATAGAAAATCCTCCAACTCTTAAAAGCGCCCACCTACCCTGTTTTAAGCTTAACCCCTCAGTATTTACCAATATTTATTAATTTAATCCCTCAACACAAAATTCACCACTTAGTCTTTAAAATAGGAATCAGCACGCTATAATCCTCTAAAGGATAGAAAATCCTCCTTTTAAATTAACTCTATTTCCCTTGATTATACTGCCGATAAGGCATGAGAGATTATTGAAACTATCCAAATCTGCTCTGTCCTATTTCCTATAAATTTCCCAGATATTTATGAGATTTCCTTTTTTAAATAAAAACAATCTCAAAAGCTTTTTTCTTTAAAAAGCCTGTATTAACTTTGCATTAAAGTTATTTTAAAGTTGAAGTAACTTTATTTTAAAGTTATTTTAACTTGTTTAAACCAATAACCATTCATTATGATTTACACTATAGGCGGTATTAAAGGTGGCTCGGGTAAAACGACAATTGCTACCAATTTGGCAGTGATGCTTCATTTAAAAGGGCGAGATGTCCTATTCGTGGATGCCGATGACCAAGAAACAGCAACGGATTTTACGCATTGGCGCAACGAAAGCTTGCCCGAAGGCGCAGGTTACACGGCTATTCAGCTTGCAAATAATGCTGTAAGAACCGAGATTTTAAAACTTAAAAGCAAGTACGACGACATCGTGATTGATACGGGCGGTCGTGATACCACCAGTCAACGAGCAGCCATGACGGTTTCGGATGTCTATATCGTGCCTTTTATTCCCCGTTCTTTTGATATGTGGACCCTTGAAAAAGTGGCTCGTTTGATAGACGAAATGCGGACTGCCAAACCCGAATTACGGGCTTATGCCGTCTTGAATAAAATTGATTCACGTGGCTCTGACAATACTGAAGCCAAAGAGTTTTTAGGAGAAACAGATAGCATCGTGCTGATAGAAGCCGCTTTGGGGCACCGAAAATCCTTTGCAAATGCTGCTTCAAAAGGCTTGAGCGTGGTGGAATACAAACCGGCCGATGAAAAAGCCATCAAGGAGGTAAACGAACTTTTCGAGATTTTAACTAAAGAATAGTTGAAATTGGAAGAGGTCGAAGAAAAGGAAATTTGAGATATTTAAAATCAATTTAAATTTAAAATAAGTTTATAAAGAACTTAAAATAACTTTATTTTAAAGTTATTTTAAATTAAATAGCGAACTCCGCTATTCGGCATTGAACTTCGCTCAATAACTAATAATCAACAATTAATAACCAATAAAATGGCTCTTTCAAAAAAACCTGTAAAAAGTAAGCCTACGGTCAGTGAAGATATTGTAGAGGCTTTGATAAATAAGGGTGGGAGTGTGCCCGCCGCCGTGATTGAAAATACCCCCTCAGTAAAAGCGCAAAAAAAAGTGTTAAAAGGCGGACAAGTACCTGTGCAGTTGCGCCTTTCGCCCGATATTTTGGATGTGATTGATGAATTGATTGATAAGCGATTGATTCCCGTTTCGCGTCATTCGTGGTTTATGAATGCGATTGTGGAGCAAATCAAACGCGAACAAGAAGGGTAGGAGAGTGGCTCATTTCTCCATTTTGAGACGATAAAACGTTTTACAGCACAATCCGTTGGATGACGGTGAAATGCGCTGACAATCAAAATCTGTACACTTTGTGCAGATTTTTTTTTGCTTAAACTAAGTTTTCACTTAAACTGATTCTTAAATACCGTAGCTACCCCCTCAGTAAAAATAACATTTTGTATGTTTTTCTTTCCAAAAACTCTATTTTAAAGTTAAAATGATTTTAAAATAAAGTTATTATAAGTTTATTTTAACTTTAAAAACACCGGAAAGCTTCTATTTTAGGTTTTTAGAAAACGGATAATCAAGTTTCACATTCAGAAATTTCCAATTCGGGACATTGAGTAAAAGCTTTTCTTAAAAAATTGTTCATTGGAAAGAAATATCTATATGAAATCAGAAGGGTAGGAGCGGGTAGTTGAAGGTCTGACCCCTCAGTATTTTCAGAATATTATGCCTTATAAAGTTAAAATGAGTTTAAAATAAAGTTATTATGACTTTATTTTAAACTTAAAAATAAATTTTAGGAAGAATACTCAATGGCGAGATTTATCGGAATTAAAGAATTCAATAAGTATAGATAAAGAAATCATGAGCCGTATTTTTAACCTATGTTAATTTTAATATAAGGGAAATCTGTTTTTTCTATATATTTACGATGTAAAAAGCATGAAATTCTGAAATACCAAACTTATCAATCTTATGATGCAACGCTACATTGCACTACTTTCTATTTTAGTTCTGATGATTTTTGGTTTTAGTTACTACAAAAACATTAAAAGTCAAACCGCACTTTTTGATAAACAGGTAGTGGATGCAATACACACGCCTCAAATAAACCCTCTCTTTGAAAAGGCTGATGCCTACAAATACGCCCAAGATTATAGAAATGCTAATAATGAGTTTAAAAACGTGCTGAAAAAACAGCTTTCTGCGGCTGATAGCCAATATGTACTGAACCAGTTAGCCTATATCAATTTGACAATGAACGAAGATTCCGTTGCAGAATATTGGATTCGTCAGATAGAAAAAACTTCATCCCCCCTCAGTATAACAGCCCAAGCGGATTATAGTTACAATATTGGCACGTGGGCTTATCACACTTTTAAGCCTAAAATGGCGGAAGCATATCTTAAAAAAGCACTCGAAAGTTATCAAAAAATATATGGTAAGGAACACTTAAAAACTGCTTTGTGTTTGACGCAGTTGGGCATGTGTTTTTTTGAGTTCGAACCTACTCCTGACTCCAGTTCTATTTATTTATTTCAAGCCAATGAAATATATAGTAAAAATATACTGATAAATCAATATTCTGCTGAATGTGATTTAGGGCTATCACAAATCTCTTTTTTGAAATTTGAAAATGATAAAGCATTGAGTTACATAGATAAAGCTCTTTCAAAATTGAAATCAAATGAAAATAACCTTTATGAACTTCGATTGAGATGTTTGAGCCAAAAAGGGAATGTTCATCAAAAAATAGGCTTTTTAGAAAGAGATTCATCACAACGTTCTAAGCATTTCTTGTTAGCTGATTCCTATTTGAAGCAGGCTTTAAGTGAGGGTAGAAATAAGATAACCGTTAGGCATCAAGATTATTTTAAAAATATGCTTGTGTTCAAAGCTAAAATGAAGGATAGTGTGGAATTTCACAGTTATTTCAATGAATTAACGGCTTTATTAAAGGTTCAAGGCAATTATTATGGCAATCCAGAAAGATTGAAAGGGCTATATTTTAAAAATGTGAATAATACCGACAGTTCTATTTTTCACTATCATAACTTTTGGGCACATCATCATTCCGATTCACTCAAGCAATTTATTTTATTGGAGGTTAGTAACGCATTAAGTTTATTATATGAAAAAAAATTAAACTTTGATTCAGCTCTTTATTATGCCAAA
>JANMYC010000348.1:0-1675 GCA_031381715.1 Saprospiraceae bacterium | reverse complement strand
GGCGCGGGTACAATGGGTTTTGCCCTTCCTGCGGCTCTCGGAACTAAGTTGGCGTATCCTGAAAAAGAGGTTGTGGCATTCATCGGGGACGGTGGTTTCCAAATGACCCTTCAAGAGTTGGGTTGTTTTTCACAATGGGATGTTCGGGCTAAAATCATCATTCTCGATAATGAGTATTTGGGTATGGTTCGCCAATGGCAACAACTATTTTTTGATAGACGTTATTCATTCGTCGAGCTCAAAAACCCTAATTTCTGCATGATTGCCGAAGGTTTTGGCATAAAAGCTAAAAAAATTACCCAAACATCAGAATTAAAAGGAGCAGTGGCTGAGATGTTGGCTTATGAAGGACCATTTTTGCTACACGTGATGGTTGAAAAAGAGGAGAATGTATTCCCAATGGTACCAGCAGGTGCTTCGTGTTCAGAAATTGTACTTGAGTGATGAAATTGTTAGCATTTCATAGTAGAACTATTGTAATTCAATTATTATTTGAATTGGCGTTACTGTTCTTAGCTTTTGTTTGTTTTTATCTTCAATTTTATTCAACGTTTGAATTTCATCATCCTAAGTCTCTTTTTCATTTTGCTTATTATTTAGGAGGTATTTTATTAATTTATTATTTATATATTTTAATATTTATTTCATACTGTTTTTTTGAAAAATTGTGGAGATGGCTTTTTACTGGGGTATTTCAATCAGTTTTAGTATTATGTTCTCTCTACTTTTGCTATTTGATAATGAATAAATAAGACATGAAAAAACATAAATAAAGTAAAACTGGATTTTAAATTATATCCCATTTATACTGAGGGGGTATTTATAAAATTATAAAATGAATAACGAAGTTAAACAATATACAATAACCGTTTTTACCGAAAATAAAGCGGGTCTTTTAATGCGCGTAGTCATGGTTTTTACCCGCCGACACATCAATATTGAGTCATTAACGACCTCACAATCGTCCATCGAAGGGATCTTTCGCTTCACAATAGTGGTCAATGTTGATGAAGACCAAGTTAAAAAATTGGTTCAGCAATTAGATAAGCAAGTGGATGTATTAAAATCTTTTTATTACGAAGACGACCAAATCATCAATCAAGAAATCGCGCTTTACAAAGTGCCCATTGCCGCTTATCAAGACCCTGGCACTATGATTTTGCTCATGCGTAAACATCATGCCCGCATTTTAACGGTAGAAAAAGAGTTTGTAGTGATTGAAAAAACGGGTTTGGAGCATGAAACGGAGGATTTGTTGAATGATTTGAAGCAATTGGGTATTTATGAGTTCGTTCGCTCGGGTCGAGTAGCTATTTCAAAACCCATGGAACAACTCAATAATTATCTAAAATCCATTGAATCCGAATTGGCGAAAGCGAATTAACTAGGCGTGAAGAAATAAAAGCTGCTATCGTCGGGCTGAAAATCAAATAAAATGCGATGCGAAGCGAAGTATTTTGTTTGATTTTCAGAGCCGACTTAAAAGATAGCAGCTGTTATTTTAGCCTAACTACTGAAACAGCCTCTTTTATGCTTTTTTTAATAATAGATTGTGCATTTTTGCCCTCTAAAATTAAAAGCTTTTTTACATGAAAAATATTGAAACGCTTTCAATCCATCAAGGATTTCAAGGAGATAAAGAGACCGGCGCAGTAAGTATGCCCATCGTTTTATC
>JANMYC010000322.1:0-2774 GCA_031381715.1 Saprospiraceae bacterium | reverse complement strand
TCAATTACAGAGGGGATGTAGGGTTAAGCACCATCGAAGGAACTTTGGGTATTACATATCAAGAGTCTCGTACAAAACGCAGCTTTGTAGAGGGCAGAGATTTTCCGTCGGATGCCTACCGTATGATAGTCAGTGCGGCTCGTAAAACGGACGGTAACTCTTCACAAAGTGATTTCCGCTTCCTTTCTTATTTTGCAAGGGGTAATTATAAATTCAATAATCGCTATTTATTGAGCGCCAGTGCTCGTGTGGATGGTTCTACTCGATTTGGTAAAGATAGCCGCTATGGCTTCTTCCCATCGGCTTCGTTGGGTTGGATTCTTTCGGAAGAAAGCTTTTTGAAAAATAATAAAACATTCAGCTTTTTAAAATTGAGAGCCAGTTATGGACGCACAGGTAATGCTGAAATTGGCGATTTCCCTCAATTGGGTCTTTTCACTGGTGATGCAGGTTATGCAGCCCAAGCAGGTCAACGCCCGTCGCAATTGGCAAATCCTGATTTAAGTTGGGAAACAACTGACCAGATGGACATTGGTTTGGATTTCGGTATGTTCAACGACCGTTTAACCGGTGAAGTTGATTATTATCAAAAAAAGACGACTGGTTTACTCTTAAACGTCAATGTGCCGGGTAACACAGGTTTCACTTCGCAAGTCAAAAACGTGGGTAAATTGCAAAACGATGGTTTTGAATTTGTTTTAAATACAGACAATATAGTTGGTGATTTCAAATGGCGTACAAGCTTAAATGCAGCTTATAATAAAAATAAAATCACTGATTTACAAGGTCAAATCATAGAAGGCGGCTTGAATAACATGAGTAGAGCCGTTGAAGGTCAACCTTTAGGCACTTATTTTACAGCTGAATATGCAGGTGTTGACCCTGCCAATGGTGACGCCCTTTGGTTTAAAAATACTAAAAATACGGACGGTTCTATTGACCGCGCAACCACAAACACCTATAATCAGGCAACGCGCGTGGTAGTAGGTAGCCCACTTCCAAAATGGATTGGTGGTGTGAACAATACTTTCAGCTACAAAGGTGTAGAGTTAAGCGTCTTTTTTAATGGCGTATTTGGCAATAAACTCAATTTTTATGGTGTAGGTCGTTTCTCTTCTGCCAATGCACGTTTTGAAGATAACCAAACGGCTGACCAACTCAATGCATGGTCTGAAACGAATAAAAACACGAACATTCCTGAGCCGCGCTTATTCTCTAATAACGGCGCTCAACCATCAAGCCGTTTTATTCAAGATGGTTCTTATGTTCGTTTGCGCAATGTTACTTTATCGTACACTTTGCCTAAATCAGTATTGGGTTCGGTGAAAATGAGCAATGCACGGATATTTATTTCGGGTTTAAATCTTGCCACCTTCACAAATTACACTGGCTGGGATCCTGAAGTAAATGCCGATGATATTGTTACGAATATCGCCATTGGCTACGATTTTTATACAGCACCACAGCCAAAAACTATAGTGGGCGGTTTCAGTTTCACATTTTAATGGATTCTGAATACCCCCTCAGTATAGAGGCAATTTGAGAGGTATTTTAATGAGTAAAAGTTGGTGAAATAGGGTTAAATATTTATAAAGTATTGAAAATCAAATATTTAAAGGTATTTAAATTCAATTAAAGCAACAGTTTACTAATTAATTTTAACATAAAATAAAATCTAAAAAATGATACATCAATTTTTTAAAAATATAGTTTTAGTCGCAGTAGTTTTATCAGTAGTAGCCTGCGACGGCAAGTTGGATGTTTCTCCAACTCAAAGCATTGACCAAAACAATGCGCTCAATACGGCTCAGGATGTCCAAATTACACTCATCGGTGCGTATGACGGTTTATCAGACGATGATGTTTATGGCGGCGGCTATCAATTTTTCAGTGAGCTCATGGGCGATGACCGTGAAGTAGTCTTTGGAGGCACATTTTCATCCATCGACGAAATTTGGCGCAAAGCACTCACTACCACCAATACCCAAGTCACTACAACATGGTTAAATACTTACGCTGCCATCAACCGCGCCAATAATGTGATAGGTGCAATTGACAAAGTTGGAAAAGATGATCGTTCAAAAGTAGAAGGTGAGGCTCGTTTTATAAGAGGTTTACTTTATTTTGGCTTGGTAAAGTCTTTCGGCAAGGCTTGGGGCGATGGAGATAATGGTGTAAATCCCGGCGTTCCGCTTACGTTAACACCAACGAGAACGGTAACTGACGCTGATTATAAAAGCCGCAGTTCGGTGGCTCAGGTATATGCTCAGGTGATTGACGATTTGACCAATGCTGAAAAACTGCTCCCTGCTCAAACCGCCACCAGCAATATTAGTTTTGCAACGAGTGACGCCGCAACGGCTATGCTCTCGAGAGTATACATGATGCAAGGCGATTATGCCAAGGCTCGAGATGCTGCCAACAAAGTTATCGACTCAAAATTTCATAGTTTAGCAACTAATTTTGCTGAAATTTTTGATGATAAAGCCGCTGGACATGCTGGAGAGGTTTTATTTCACATAGCGATTACTGACCAAGATGGTATCAACAGCCTTAATACTTATTACGCCTCAGCCAGTAATCAAGGGCGGGGAGATATTCGTATCCAGCAAAAACATTTAGCGCTATATGACGCTACTGACGTGAGAGGTAAATTTTTCAACAAACCTACAAGCAACACTTTCACCAGCAAGCACAATGACCAATATGGCGATGTCATCGTTATCCGCTTAGCCGAAATGTACCTCAATAGAGCAGAATGTAACGCTCGCTTG
>JANMYC010000287.1:0-4312 GCA_031381715.1 Saprospiraceae bacterium | reverse complement strand
TTCAGTGTAATCAGTGGCTAAACGGAGCGTAAGCGACTACACAGCTAATCAACCACAATTATTTTTTATTAAAACCCTAAAACACCATAAAAATACGATTTTGACTCATTATACTGAGGGGGTGATTTCCGTTACAAAATTTTTAAATTGTTATAAAAAAAATTTAAAAATCGGTTTGGATACTTATCTCGTTTCATTTATAGACTTATCTTTATTCTCTTAAGACAGAATAAAAAAATATGCAGACACAAATTTCAGGCAGCTTAATCCAAAATTATCAAAATCAAATTAAGGGTTTAGATGAAATTTTGGAAAAAGATGGCTCCGTAAAGCCTCATTGGCAACAGCTTTTTAATAATATTGAGGCAATGGGTCTGACGGAGTTGGGCAACCGAGGCAGTGATATATTGGCTAAGTTGAAAGAGAATGGCGTAACTTATAATGTATATGATAGTTCTGGCGGCAATAATCGACCTTGGAAACTTGATCCGATTCCTTTTTTAATCGAACAAAAAGAGTGGGAGGCGATTTCGAAAGGGCTTATTCAAAGAGCAAGGCTTCTTGACGCCATTTATAAAGATATTTATGGTCCTCGAAATTTGATAAAAGCAGGCATTTTACCACCCCATGTGGTTTATGGAAATGAAGGCTTTAGTCCCGCTTGTTTTGATGTTAAAATCCCATCTGAAAACCAGTTGATACTTTGTGCCATTGATTTTGCCCGTGGTCCCGATAATAGGATGTGGGTTTTGGACAGCCGAACACAATCGCCCTCTGGAATTGGTTATGCTATTGAAAATAGGAGTGTGATTGGTAAATACGTCCCAGAACTGACTAAGGGGCTGGCTTTGAGTAGATTAGCTCCTTTTTTAAATAAATTTCAAAGTTCTATATCCGGACTTTCATCCAATAAAAGTGGACAGCCGAATGTGGTTTATTTAACTCCGGGTCCACAAACGGAGACATTTTATGAGCACACTTTTATTGCTTCTCACTTTGGCTACACGCTCGTGATGGGGGATGATTTGATGGTAAGAAATGGTATGGTGTGGCTAAAATCTATCTCTGGACTTGAAAAAGTGGATGTCATAATAAGGCGGGTGGACGATGAATATTGCGACCCGTTGGAACTTCGGGAAGATTCTCGCTTGGGTGTTCCGGGACTACTTCAAGCAATCCGATTAGGGAATGTGGTAGTTTTGAATCCTCCCGGGGCAAGTGTTTTGGAAAATCATGCTTTATTGCCTTTTATGAAAGGAGCGAGTAAGTTTTTGTTTGATGAGGATTTGATATTGCCCAATATCGCTACTTGGTGGTGTGGTCAGGAGAAAGAACTGAATTTTGTGCTTAGTAATTTGAATAAATTGATTATTAAAAAAGCCGCGGGTAGAGAACACCATCGCTCCATTTTTGCGCGTACTTTATCTAAAGAACAACTTTCAGAACTGCGTTTACAAATATTAGCCAATCCCGAACATTATGTGGCGCAAGAGGAGTCCTCTTTACTGACTGCGCCAAGTTTGATAAATGGTCGAATTGAACCCCGCCTTTCAGTTTCAAGGGCCTTTTTGGTTTCGGATGGTAAGGATTATCAAATTATGAATGGTGGATTGACTCGCAGTTCGGCTGACTCTAATTTGTTTGTGATTTCAAATCAGTTGGGTGGCATGTCAAAAGATACTTGGATTGTATCTGATAAAGCCTTCCAAAACAATGAACGGATTGTCATCAACACGAATAAAATAAACGTTAAACATTCAACTCTACCCAGTAGAAGTGCTGAAAATCTCTTTTGGGCGGGGAGATATTGCGAGCGAATATTGGTGACTACTAAGGCTATCAACCTCATTATCAATACTTTACAAGATAATATTACGTTTGGTGGGACGCCCAAATCAGATCATTTAGAGGTTTTATTAAAAGCTTTATCGCATGTAACATTATATTATCCAGGGTTTTTGGATGAAAAAATGATTCCTCAACCCTATAAAGGGATTTTGAATATCATCAAAGATCCTAAAATGACAAGCAGTATTACCATTACTTTACAGGCATTTTTGAGATGCGTTACGGCTGTGAATGATAAGTGGAACCATGATACGCGGGCATATATCAACGCAATTGAGCGTAATTTTTCACAATTTGATGACCTTGATGAATTTAACCCGAATAAGATTCAAAGATTAATGGCGAAGCTTCAAAATAGGCTTTTTTCTTTTTATGGTATTTTTGCAGAAAGTTTTCCAAGAGATGAGGGGTATTATCTTTTTGAATCAGGTAAACTTGTTGAGCGGATTTTAGCTCAAATTAGCCTTGTTCGGTCGGTTTTTAACACAAAATATAATAGTGAAGTAGAAAAAGAACTCATTGAAGCGATATTGATAAACCATAATTTATTGGTTTATTACAGGCAAATATACAAGTCGTTTGTGAATCTTGAAACCACTTTGGATATGGTTCTGATTGATGAAAAATTGCCTTATTCATTGAGTTATTTGTTAGGAAAATTAGCTGAATATGTGAACCATTTGCCCAATAATACCTATCCAGAGCGTATTTCAGCTGCAGCAAAAGCCATTTTAGAAGCGCAAACTAAAATTAGATTGGCGGACATCAATAGCTTGACAGTTTATGATGAGGATGACCACCATTTATATCATTTAGATAGTCTATTAGCAAGCATTTATACTTTGATATCAGGTGTTACGGATCTTTTATCCAATCAATACTTTTCACATACAGTGTTGCAACATTCATTAAAAAAATACCCTGAAGAAAACGAGTTTAGAGAAGATGATATATAAACTGATACATAAAACAAAATATGCATACAGTGGAAGGGTTAACACTTATCACGGCTTGGCTTGCTTACAACCAATGAGTAATCAAAAGCAGAAATGTACTGCTTTTGAAATCTCTATTCAACCTGAGCCATCTGAACTGAATACTCGAGTTGATTTTTTTGGCAATACGCTTCATTATTTTAATATCAATACGGCGCATAAAGAGCTTATTGTAGAAGCCAAAAGCCAAGTTGAAAGCTATTTTACTGATTTATCCGTTTTGAATCTGAATATGAGCAGCGCTGAAGTGGGAGCTTATTTTAAAAGAAATTCACTACTTAAAAACGACCTTTGGCTATATTTTATAAAGAGTCATTTCATTGATTGGGATCAAGAAATTAAAGACTTTGCTCAACCTTCTTTTAGAGACGATACACCCCTGTATCAGTGTGTGCAAGACCTTTGCCACCGCATTTTTACTGAATTTGAATTTAATTCTGCGTATACTGAAATCAATACGCCCTTAAAAGTTGTTCTAAGAAATAGAAAAGGCGTTTGTCAAGATTTTTCTCATTTAGCCATCGCTTGTATCAGGAGTATGGGTTTTGCAGCCCGATATGTAAGTGGTTATTTGGAAACTCGACCTCCAGCGGGTAAAGCTAAATTGCAAGGCTCTGATGCATCTCACGCTTGGATTTCGGTGTATATTCCAGAAGTAGGGTGGTGTGATTTTGACCCTACTAATAACCTTATTCCTCAAGAGCGACATATCGTTACGGCTTATGGTCGGGATTATGCGGATGTTGTGCCTTTAAAAGGGATTATTTTTAGTGCTGGTGGGCATAAATTGAAAGTAGAAGTGGATGTGATTCCTGTACTTTAAAACGTTTATCAGGATTTTAGCTACTTGTGTAATTGCTGGAAAGATTGGAATGTGGTATTAATTCTGAGGATTAAAGTTTTAATAAACAATAAAATTTGGTTTTTTTATATTTCAAAAGTTTGGTTTTTCGATAGAGAAATCCTATCTTTGCACGTTCTTAGAGCATAGTAGGTTAGCTTTTCATTCTAAATCATTGAAAATCAATTACATGGCTATATTTATTTCACTTTCGACTGTGTTGCCGAGTACTCGTAAAACAGTTGTTAAAGTTTAGGTCTTAGGTAACTTTACTGTCAAAAGTCACCTAAACCTGTTTGTGTTTTATAGCCGAACCATTTTTTTTATTGATTTTTATGCTTTTTACTGAGGGGGTATTGGTGTTTTTGTTTTTCAATAAAAATCCTTGCCAAATTCAGTGTTTTAATGAAAAGTTGAATAATTACTCTTTTAAGTACATAAAATCACCCAAGAAGCGTAACTCGATATGCTTCATTTCGTTTAGAAAATAAAACAACTCTATATAGATGACAGCAAATAATATTCTGAATCCCGAAAAGAACCGCGTCAATTTCGGGAAAATCCGTCTCTCAGACGAGTCTCCGGATTTGCTGGAAATTCAGTTGAAGTCGTTCCAAGAGTTTTTTCA
>JANMYC010000256.1:0-3440 GCA_031381715.1 Saprospiraceae bacterium | reverse complement strand
ATCGTCAAATCTTCTGAGGAATATTTATTACCATTGGCGGTTGTAAAATGTTCACCGTCCATCGTAAATTCATTGTCAAAGCGTTGTTTACGCAATTTCTCCAAAACCACACTCAACGTTACCATTTCGCTTGCTCTTTGTTCCATGATTTTTATTTTTTAAAATGATATTTTACACAACAAAGGTGAGCGGATTAAAACCAAGAAGTGTTATACATTTTTAGATATAAATTGCATGATTCACACATTTATGCATAAAACATGGTAAAATACTGAGGGGTATCAGGCATATCTATACTTCGCCAATGTTTTTGAACCCCATAAAAAAACAATAATCATAGCCGTCACTGCAATCGTTGAATAATGAATATAGGGATAATCCACCACCGGATTATGCGTGGCATCTTTTGGAAATAAAACCCTTCCTAAATTCAACAGGGTATGGAAGAGTATGCAAGCAAATAAACTTTTACCCGTGTTGTTGTAAATCCAAACAATGATAACTCTAACTGCAACGGTACCGAGTGTTCCCCAAGCAATCCAAATGGCATCATGTCCTTGTTGAATAATGGACGGATAATGCCAAATTGCCCACGGAATACCCATCAAAATAGCGGCTTTCAATGCACCAAATCGCTCTTGCATCGGGTCAATTGCATAACCCATATAACCGACTTCTTCGGCAATTGCACCGATAAAAAAGAAAAGAAAAAGGATAGAACTTGATAGAATAGTTTCTTGAAAACTAATTGAAAATGGTAGTTTTAATGAGTAAATGCTTGAAAATATCAATGAATAGATTAAAAAGGGCAGAAAAACAGTCGGCAGATACCACTCCTTTTTTTCAATTTTATTAAAATCAAAAATGCGCTTAAATAGCTTACTCATGCCTAATTTCCCTTCTTCTTTATAAATCAAAATAGTGGCTGCAATGAGTGGCGTAAATGCCGCTAAAATATCCGTTATTGGAATATTCAATGGCAATCCTTTAACGTCAATAAACCGTTCAATGAGCCATAACGGAATGGATAAACCATAGATAATTAGAAAAAATTTCAGGGGTGATTTCGTCTTATTCATTCTCTATTTTTTAGCAGTGCCGATACCAAAAAGGAGAAACCCAATAAGGATAATACCGCTCTTATGGCATGAGAATATTCCCAAGTTTTTCTCAATTCCGCCCAATTATCTGGTAAATTTGCCCAATTTATAGTCGCTTGATTTGTCGGAAATGTCAATGAAAAGAAGACAATTATGCTTAAAATAAAGCAAATTGTAGCTGCCACTAAAACAGGAAATGTATTTAGTTTGCGGTCAAAAATTGTCCAAATAAGGGTTAAAATTATTGCGCCAATTTCAAAAATACCGAGCCATTGCCAACCGCTATAAATGCCCTGAACAGTCTGATAATTTTCTTTTGATAAAAGTATTTTTACACGCAATTCGAGCAGATGTGCCATCACTGCTGAAAGTGTAATGGCTGTAAAAAGTAGGGTTGTAAATCGGATTAAATTTCTCATTTGTACACATCTTTTAAAATTTTAAATAAGCATACCCCTCAGTATTTGTCCCCTTTTTAAACCACAAAGGCTTGATTATCAAAAAAATAATCAAGCCTTTGTGATTTAATACCCCCTCAGTATTGACGTGCTTTTTAATGCTTTTAATTGGAAAGAAGATTTATTCTACTAATTGAAACATCTCTTTATCCGATTTTCTCACTTTTGCATAATGGGCGGTGTCATCACTTTCGGCTCTAAAACCGATGGGCATAATCACGACTGACTTTAAGCCTTTTGCAGCTAAACCGAGGATTTCATCGAACTGTGCAGCGTCAAAACCTTCCATTGGGCATGAATCAATTTTTTGTTCGGCTGCCGCTGCTAATGCTGTACCGAGGGCAATATAAGCTTGTTTAGTTGCCCAAATCTGCTGCTGTTCGGCGGGTAAAGCACCAACTGTACCCATCATCATGCCTTTATAACCATTCAGCGTATCCATGGGTATTCCTCTCGTTGAGGCAACATTATCCAAGAGTGCTTGGATATTAGCCTCTGTAATTTTGAGTGGTACGGTAAAAACCAGAATATGCGAACTGCTGCCGACTTGTGCTTGTCCATAAGCAGCTACATGCAATTTCAATTTGATATCTTCATTGCTGACGACTATTATAGTGAATGGTTGCAATCCGTAAGAAGAGGCGGATAAATTAGCAGCACTCAAAATAATGTTTAATTTTTCTTCTGATACGGGCTTACCAGTCATGTTTTTGGTAGCGTATCTCCAGTTAAGATCTTTTATTAAGCTCATTTTTTAAAATTTACGATATGAAATGATTTACCCATCCTTATAGTTAAAGACGATGTAAGAAATAAGCAGATTTTAATCCGTGAAGTCGGTAAGGAATATCTCTTACCTTTCAAAAATCTTTTTATAAATCTGCCCTATTAACAAAGGCAATAGACTCGCTGCAATACACACTCCCCATATTTCAATAGACAAATCTGCTAAATCTAAGACTAAATGCATTTGTGGGATAACATAAACAAGTACCATAAAAGCCGTACAAATAAGGATAGCCAACCAAATAAACTTGTTTTTAGTAATATCATTGATAAATAATTTTGCGTGGGGCGAAGACATATTGAACACGTGAAACAGTTGGGCAAAAGCCAGTGTTATAAAAGCTACATTATTCGCTACTTGATTATCTGGTGTGATATTTCGTTGACAATAAAAGACGGCGGCCACAACAGACAAGGTGATAATAAGAGCATATAAAACAATGTCAAGCCATTTTCTATTCGAAATAATGTCATTTTTAGGGTCTTTAGGTTGCACTTCCATCACCGTTTTATCCCCCTTACCGAGACCCAAAGCCAATGCGGGAAATACATCTGTAACCATATTTAAAAATAGAATTTGTAACGGCAATAAAGTGGCAGCAGGCATAACAAAACCAATGGTCATCACCACAAATATTTCGCTCAGATTACAGGATACGAGATAAATCACAAATTTTTGTATGTTCTGAAAAATAACTCTGCCTTGCGCTACGGCTTTCACAATGGAAGCAAAAGAATCATCTTTTACCACAATATTGGCGGTTTCTTTAGCGACTTGTGTACCCCTCAGTCCCATAGCTATGCCGACATCGGCTTTTTTCAAAGCGGGAGCATCGTTGACACCATCGCCAGTCATAGCGACTATATTATTGGCTTTTTGAAAAATTTCAGCAATTTCTAATTTTTGTTTAGGTGTGGTTCGGGCAAATACCGCTGTCGAAAGTATCTTTTTTTTCCAAGCGGGTGACATTGATTTCATGGGCGGGATGTCCCTCCCGTTAATCACATTTTGCTCATTTTCATCTACCAAACCTGTCTTTTGAGCAATATTGAGGGCTGTCAAAGGATGGTCGCCGGTTATCATCACAACTTGAAT
>JANMYC010000208.1:0-2045 GCA_031381715.1 Saprospiraceae bacterium | reverse complement strand
GAGGTAATTCAGGTGCTTCGCTGTCAGCAGGTAATTCCAACGTCGCATTCATTTGAAGCGCACCGTCATTTTTAATCACATAATTTAAAGTATAATCAGCTCTAACATCGGGGATTCGATACACCACTGTAATGGGTACCCCCTCAGTATTTTTATCCCCAACGACTACACTTTTCACAATTCGGCGAGAATGAGCAGATGTCCATACGCGGGCATAATTAACGAAATCATTGCCATAATCGTTATCGGTTGGGGCACGCCAGAAGTAAGGCTCAGGAAAAAAGCCTCCCACTACACTTTTACCTTTGAAAGCCAATTGGCTGATATTACCACCCGATAAACTTATTTCGCCGCTGATGTCGCCAGACTTGAATTTAAGGCTGTTATTGCTTTTTTCTATCGTTAAACTCCCATTATTGGCTTGTTTTGCGTCAAAATAAGCACCGCTCAAGGCGATTTGCTCCCTTGCCAATTCATGCCCAGCGGGTATAGAAGTCGAAGCTGTGCGCTGATAAGCATAAACATTAAGCAGTATTTCAGAGCCAGCCGCCACCTTGTACATAGGAATATTGAGCGCAACGCTCTTCGTTTCTCCCGGATTGGCTTCAACCGTAAAATTGCCTTCTTGCATTTTTGAACCATTGTTCAACACCTCCCAACGGAAATCAAAATCTTTGAGATTCGTGAACGAAAACTCATTTTTCACTTTTATTTTACCGTAACCATTATCGCTTGAAAAAAGGATATTTTGATAGATTTTTTTAACTTCATAAATCCCTGGATGTGGATTGCGGTCAGCATCCACCAAACCATTACAAACGAAATTATAATCCGTGTATCTGTCATGGCTGCCAAAATCACCTCCGTAACCGAAGTAACTCCGTCCATCAGCCGTTTGAGTGCGAATACCTTGATCCACCCAATCCCAAATACAACCGCCTTGCATATTATCAGAAGCGCGCATAATATCCCAATATTCCTTAAAATTACCGTTAGAATTGCCCATTGCGTGCGAGTATTCGCACATGATATAAGGGCGCGTTTTGGATTTATCCGCCGCGTAACTTTTCATATTGGCAATGGCAGGATACATCGGGCAGACAATATCGGTATTAGGATATTCGCCCGATTGTTCACTCATTACAGGGCGTGAATTATCTCTTTTTTTAATCCAATCGTAATTTTCATAAAAAACGGGGCCATTGCCACATTCATTACCGAGCGACCATACCACAACACAAGCATGGTTTTTATCGCGCTCAATCAGGCGTTGAGTGCGGTCTTTATGAGCGGCTTTCCATTGAGGGTCGTAAGCGGGGTGACGAGATTTATCGGCGGGCATTGACTGCATTTCAGCACCCATGCCGTGCGATTCAATATTCGCTTCGTCCACCACATACATGCCATATTCGTCGCAAAGAGCCAACCAAACGGGGTCATTTGGATAATGCGAAGAGCGGCAGGTATTGATATTGTATTGTTTCATTAAAACAATGTCTTTTATCATCATTTCACGACTGATAATTTTACCTTTATCGGGGTCGTGTTCATGTCGATTCACACCTTTTACCAGTACTCTTTGACCATTGATTAGAAAATTTTTACCCTTTATTTCACTGCGCCTAAAGCCGATTTTAGAGCCCGTGGCTTCTATGACTTGCCCTTTTTCATTTTTTAAACTGATAATTGCCGTGTATAAATTAGGCATTTCAGCACTCCATTGAGCGGGTGACGGGACTTTACCGTCAATTTGCACTTTTGTACTGAGGGCCCTTGTTTGGGTGAAAATTTTATTTTTATTTTTATCAAAAATGGACAATTCCAGACTACCATTTGACATTGGATTTTTAATGTCAATAGTTGCCGAAAGCGTCCCATCCTTATAATTATCATCTAAACCCGCTTTTACCCAATAATCAGCGACGTGGGTAGCAGATTTTGCCGTTAAAAAGACATTGCGCTCAATGCCCGAAATACGCCACATGTCTTGGTCTTCGAGGTAAGAACCGTCATGCCAGCGATACACATGCACGGCAAGGCTGTTG
>JANMYC010000196.1:0-6796 GCA_031381715.1 Saprospiraceae bacterium | reverse complement strand
ATTTCGGTTAAAATCAATGTTAATCTTGATGCCCACACGTGGTCAGTTGTGGTAAATGGTGCTACCGTTTATTCAGCAATCAATGCCGACTTAAAACAATTAGGTGCACTTGAATTTTTCGGCACATCTTCCTTCACTGACTTTTACATCGATGAATTAGAGGTAAAACGAGCTACTATCAATTTACCAACAGCAGCAGCCTCTACATCATCATTCTCTGTTTTTCCTAACCCTACAAAAAAGGATTTTACAATTGAATATAATTACGCCCAAATGACAGATATGTCAATGAACCTAACAGATATAACAGGTAAGATTTTATGGTCAAAATTGATTGAAAATGCCCGACAAGGCTCAGAAATAATCTGTAATCTACCCTTAATATCAGGTGTGTATTTTGTGAAAGTGAAATCAAAAGGAGAAGTGGAGCGGATACAGCGGGTGGTAGTAACTAAATAGATTTCAGATATTAAGAATACCACCATTACGCTTCAAAATGTGATGGTGGTTGTTTATTAATCACAATAAATACTTTTAACTCATGAAGAAAATTTACCAAATACTATTTTTTACTTTTTTAGCTTTTAACTTGGCGTGATAAAGAAACATGGTAACTATTTGATAATTAATGATTTAGGTAGAAAGAAGTATGCAAAAGGTATTTGTGCCCCGATTTGTCAATAATTAAAAAAAGCCATAAAAGATTAGTAAAAATCTTTCACAGCTACTAAAAGTTTGCAAAAGATTATAGGTCTTTGCATTGTAAAAAAATAAAACAATGCAAAATAAGACCAATCCATTGGAAAAAAAACAATTCGAGACGAATTAAATAAAGCGATTCATCTCTTTATGAAGCATGAGGTTGAAGAAGCCATAGCGGTGATGAATCAACTTGAAGTCATAAAAATACCTGTATCAGAACAAGGTAAAGTACAAAAAGTGGTTATGCTCTTATTAGCCTTATTAGCCTTATTAGCCTTATTAGCGGGCACGCTATACGATATTGGTACATTAAAGGAATTATTGTCATTACTGGGTATAAAAAGCAATAATTATACTAAAATTTGGCAAAAGCTATCGCACAAGCAAGTTTACGATTTGTTTGTTATGGGTTCACGGCAATTATTTAGCAAGGAATTTACAAAGCTTCTTGCTCAAAGTGAGTCAAGTCAATCTCGTGCCGAAATAACAATCGTTGGTGATGATAGTGTTTTTAAACAATGGTTGAAAAATGTTGAAAATGACCCGTTTTATGGAAAATTCTTTAGCGGTCAATTTCAAAAAACGGTCTATGGTTACTGTGTTAGTCTTGTTGGAGTCGTACTGCATGACACATTTTATCCACTTTCATTCAGTTTAGTGCCAAAAGCACAGGCAAAAACGGCTGAAAATAAGGTAAAAGACCTTGAAAGGAAAGAGCGAAAAAAAAGCTTAATTCAATTAGAAAAAGGGATAAAAGAGGTGCAGAATTTATTAGTCCAACTTTCTAAAGATTGCAAACAAGAATTGCCAACATTATATCTAAGCATTGATAGTGGTTTTAACAATAAAGAATTACTTGATTTTTGTGAAAAACTCGAACTTATAGGCATTTGTGTCGCCAATGGCAACGAAGTTCTTTTTTATAAAGATAAAAAAATGAATTTTAAAGCACTCATGGATACTGTTTTCTTAAACGCAGAAAAAGCCTTTTATAAGGATAAAAGCAATGAAAACAAGCCATTTTCGTTACGTTTGAAAGTTTATTACCAAAAATTAAAACGGTTCGTTACCATTTTAATTTTTAGATTTAATGGTAGCAAAAAACTGACTGTCATCTTTACTTACAATAAAAATATTTTAGCTAAAACATTGCGGCGACGTTTTTTTCAGCGGACTCAAATTGAACAGTTTTTTAGGATGGTCAAACACACATTAGGTATTAGCCAAAGTAAATCTGTTGATTATAAGTCGTTTATTAAGAAGGTCGCTATTTTCTTTTTGAAAGCTATTTTCGCTTTCTCTTTTAGAAATTATTGCCGAAAACACTTTAGACGGTTTAAAAAGTTTTCATTTTACAAATTAAGAATTAATATTTTACATCATAATGCTGATAAATCTATGTTACTTAAATGGCTTTAGCATACCTCTTGCATAAAAGGCAGTAGCTAATTTATTGATTATCAAGTAGTTGAAAATAAGTTTACTCACGCCAATTTAACGGTTAAGAAAATTAATATGAAAGAAATTTCAATCTTCTTTTTAATATTCATTATTTTTTACTCTTGTAATAAAAAACAGCAGCCAACAAATCAAAATGAGGTTAAAATATCAAATGATTTTGCTGATACTTCTAAAAGAATAGAGCAAACTGCATTAAGTGGAGATTCAATATCTGCATTACAAGCTTTAAAAATTATTGAAGATGCAAAATCTAAGGGAGCAAAATCTATCACAATTGAAAATCTTTATGAGCCTATACCAAATCAATTATGGGAACTGACAGATTTAGATAGTCTTTCCTTATTGGGTTATAGACTGCATTATATTTCGGATTCAATTGGTGGATTAAAAAATCTTAAATACTTAGGATTAGAAAATACCGCGATCGAAAAATTACCTAATTCTTTCGGGCAACTTAAAAACTTGAAAGACCTAAATTTGCGATTGGCTTTATATATTCCAGACTTTCCTAAATCTTCATCTGAATTAAAAAAACTACAAGAAATTCATTTTTTAGGGTCGTTAGAATTTGGGGAAACTTTTGCTATCAATTTTAAAATGAAAGAGAGAGGGTTACCAGAATCTATTAAATATCTAAAAAGCCTTAAAAGGCTTAATATAGGAAAGTGTGGGATTTGTGTTCTACCTGAAAGTATCGCAGAATTAGAAAATTTAGAAGAATTAGACCTTACTAAAAGTTGTGTCTCAATTTTACCAAATAGTATTGGAAAATTAAAAAAATTACGTCGCTTCAGGGCAGGTCTTTCAGGTCTTTCGAAATTTCCAGAAAGTTTTGGAGAGTTATCGGGTTTACGATATTTATGTATTGGCTCTAATGATATGAAAGAATTCCCAGCTTGTTTTACACGCCTCAATTTAGATACACTATGGATTGGCACTGAACCTGAAATTACATCTTTGCCAGAGAATATTGGAGATTTAAGAGTAAAATACCTTAGGTTAGATATTACAAGTATCAGAAAATTACCCGAAAGTTTCGGTAATATTGAAAATTTAGAGGAGTTTATTTTAACTAAAAGTGGGTTGAAAGAATTGCCTGAGAGCTTTGGAAATTTAAAAAATTTAAAGAGGCTTATTTTATCAAATAATAAATTGAGTCGATTGCCTTCTTCTTTTTCGCAATTAAAAAACTTAGAAGAATTATATTTACAAATTAACTTATTTAAATCATTCCCAGAAAGTATATGTGAACTTACAGATTTGAAAATTTTCAACATGGGATACAATGAAATTAACAAATTACCAGAAAATTTTAATAAATTACAGAAACTACAATTATTAGGATTTTATAATAATAATTTCACAGTATTTCCTATTATTCTAGAACAAATCAATAGTTTAGAGAGATTAAATCTGAGTAAGAATGAGTTGAAAGTGTTTCCAAAAAGCTTAAGTAAAATGAAATATTTGAAAGAATGTACTTTAGGGGATAATAAAATACCAAATCTTCCTAGTAAATACGATAAATCTGAGGATGAATTTTAATGCAATCTTAGAAAAAGAAAAACCAACCAAATATCCTATATAATGGAAAAAAAACAAGGTCAATTAGTCAAAAGTATTACGCTGACTTCGGCGACGATATTAGTCGTCAGCTCGGTTATTGGGACGGGCGTGTATAAAAAAGTCGCTCCCATGTCGGCTGAGTTAATGTCACCTACATTGGTATTGGTCGCTTGGATATTAGCGGGTGTCATCAGTTTATGTGGAGCGTTGAGTAACGCCGAAATTGCGGGAATGTTAGCCGATTCGGGCGGTGAATACGTGTATTTTAAGAAAATATACGGCAAATTCACGGCTTTTATATTTGGTTGGAGCACATTTGCGGTGATAAAAACGGCTTCCATTTCTTCTATCGCTTATGTCTTTGCACAGTCATTTAACTCGCTTATTCCTCTGCCCCATCTCGACCCCTCAGTAGAAGCCTTTAAAATCGGGGTTTTTCAACCGTTTGATAATTTTGGAGTGAAAATGTTGTCCATTTTGCTCATCATCATTCTCACTTATGTCAACACAAGAGGCTTAAAAGGAGCCGAATTTTTGAGTAACTCTATCACCAAATTTGTGATAGCAGGTTTGGCTATTATTGTTATTTCAGGTTTATTTTTCGGCGGTGGTAGCTTTTCAAATATCACGACCCCCTCAGTAAAATACGTGGAACGCAGCTGGTTTGACTTTGATTTGATAAAAGCCTTATTTGGGGCGATGTTGGCAGCTTTTTGGGCGTACGAAGGTTGGAACACGCTAGGTTTCATAGGCGGTGAAATTCAAAACCCGAACCGTAATTTGCCTTTGGCTTTGGGTGGTGGTTTGGGAGTTATCATTGTCACTTACCTTTTAGTGAATTCAACTTACCTTTTTGTGTTGCCGATTGACCAAATTATAGATGTAAAATTGGCGCAAAATAAAATAGCTGCCATTGAGGTTATTCGTCATTATGCGGGGACTTTCGGTGCGTCTATTTTATCGGTTTTAATATTAGTAACCACATTGGGTTGTACCAATTCTACCATTTTGATGCCTCCACGCTTATATTACGCAATGGCAAAAGACGGTCTATTTTTTAAAAGTGCAGCGCATATCGACCCTGTGAGCAATACGCCTAATGCAGCCATTTGGATTCAAGGTGTGTGGGCATGTTTGCTTGTTTTATCAGGGAGCTTTGACCAATTGACGGATATGCTCATTTTCGCTGCTTTCTTTTTTTATGGGGCTACGGCGTTTGCTGTATTCATTTTAAGGGTAAAAGAGCCTGATTTACCTCGCCCATATAAAGTGATTGGTTATCCCGTAGTGCCTGCTTTATTCGTGCTGTTTTGTGTGGCTTTGATAGTGATTACCTGCATCAATAGCCCTCGTGAAGCGGGCATCGGTTTGGTGTTAATGCTAACGGGTGTGCCATTTTATTTGTATTGGAATTCAAAAAATACTGAGGGGTAGCGAGTTATGAGCCAGAATCCAACTAAACAACATTTCCATTCAATTGATACCTTGCGGGGCTTGGCAGCTTTGGCGGTGTGCTTTTTCCATTTCTCCGAAGGGTTTTTGCAACCTGAGAATTGGTTGCGCATAGTCAATCACTATGGCTATTTGGGCGTTGACGCGTTTTTTGTGATTTCGGGCTTTGTGATTCCCTATTCTTTTTCCTTAAAAAAATATGAAATAAGGCAATATTGGTCTTTTCTTAAAAAACGATTTGTGCGGATAGAGCCAGCCTATTGGGCGAGTATGGGTCTAATGTTGTTTAAAGATACCTTGTCGAGCCTTTTGACAGATTATCGGTATTTCAAATTTCCGCCCTATGACCCCCTCAGTATTTTGGCGCATTTTATCCACGCCAATGACTTTTTTAATATGAAATGGATTATAAATCCGTATTGGACATTGGCGATTGATTGGCAATTTTACCTGTTTATAGGCGTCATTTTTTTCATCGTAAACCGTTCCGAATGGTGGGTGCGGTATGCCATTTATGCTTTTTTTATTGGGATAAAATGGTATTTCGGGGAAGATATGAGACCGTGGTTGTTTTATCATTCTATGTCTTTTTTACCCGGAATTGTGCTTTTTCACCATAAAAAAGGGTATATTGGTAAGCTTGAAATGTATGCGATTTGGTTGGTTTCGCTGTATTTTATTCAATATAAAATCGGTTGGGAACACTGTCTTGCTATTGGTTTATCATGCTTGATTATTGAATTTGTTACAGGAAATTGGAAAGCGACCGCTTTTATGGGTAAAATATCTTATTCGCTGTATTTGACACATATTTTCAGCGGTTGGTGGTTTTGCGTTTTGATGATGTACGTGGCAACGGACGAATGGATGAAAAACATTGTCATCTTTGCCGGTGTAGCCGTCAGCATCGGTTTTGCCAAACTGTTTTATGATAAAATTGAATCTCCTACGCAGGAGTGGGCGAGGAGGGTTTAGAATAACGAATATTGAACAAGGAATAATGATTTATGAAGTTATATAAAATCATAAATCATAAATCATAAATCATAAATCATTATTCCTTGTTCAATATTCGTTATTCTATTTTATCCTTATACGCCTTCAAAAAACACCCTTGTTCACAGGGTTGATAGCCGCCTTCTTTTTGTAAAATGGCGGTCAAGTCATTTAAGCGCAATACTTTATCCGTAAAATCGCCTTTTAATTTGGTGCGAATTTTCATAAGATTTTCTAAAACGCTTTCCAGTTCGTCGGGGAAAGTATCTTCCAAAACCTCACGCACGCGCTTGGCAACGGTGGGGGACTTGCCATTGGTAGAAATCGCCAATTTTAAACTACCTTTTTTAACGACACTGCTGAGGTAAAAATCGCATTCGCTGGGTGTATCGGCGACATTGCATAGAAGGCGTTGCCGTTTGCAATCCGCTTTTATTTGTTTATTGACTTCTTTGTCGTTGGTGGCGACGATAGCCAATTGTTTTTCATTTAAATCATTGATATCATAAGGTTTATACACCAATTTCAGATTTGGGTGCTTCTTTGAAAAACCCACTATTTCCGCTCTGATTTCAGGCGAAACAAGGGTAATTTCGGTATGCGGGCTATTTTCTAAAAC
>JANMYC010000193.1:0-5732 GCA_031381715.1 Saprospiraceae bacterium | reverse complement strand
AGCCACTCCAAACGATGCCCAATCCATTGCACAACTCCATACGGATAGTTGGCGCATTGCTTATCGAGGTATTTTATTGGATAGTTTCCTTGATGATGACATTGTGCAAAACAGAATGGAAGTATGGTCAAAACGTTTTGCAGAACCTACACCCAATCAGCATATAATAATTGCTGAAGAGGATGGTAAAATGCTCGGTTTTGTCTGCATTTATGGCGCTGATGATATAAAATGGGGGTCATTGATTGATAATTTGCACGTTCGACCTGATATTAAAGGAAAAGGAATTGGAAAAATTTTAATTAACGAAGCTTTTAAATGGTCAAAATTGAATTATCCTCAGTGTGGCCTTTACCTTTGGGTTTATGAAAATAATACTTCTGCAAGAGCATTTTATAGTCATTTGGGCGGTAAAGAAATTGAAAGTCATCTTCATGAAAACCCCGGCGGTGGCGAGGCAAATGCTATTAGGTGTACATGGTCAATGTAACTGTGTTATGGAATTTTAAATAAAACTTAAAATGATAATTAAAGGTAAAACATTCATCGTCACGGGTGGTGCATCAGGTTTAGGATTAGCTACAGCTAAAATGCTTGTTGAAAATGGCGGAAATGCGCTCATTTTGGACGTTAATACTGAGGGGGGGCAAAAAGCGGAGCAGAGTTTAGGTAAAAACGCATTATTCGTACACACCGATGTTACAAACGAAGAGAGTGTACAAAAAGCCATAGATACGGCTATTTCAACATTTGGTGGCTTGCACGGTGCTATCAATTGCGCGGGAATTGGACCAGCTGAACGCATTTTGGGTAGAAATGGCGTTCATTCATTAGCAAGTTTCACGAAAGTGATTACTATTAATTTGATTGGTAGTTTCAATGTGATTCGTTTGGCTTCGGCGGCAATGCAGAACAATGAAGTTGGCGCAGATGGTGAAAGGGGGGTTTTAATATCTACTGCATCGGTAGCGGCGTATGATGGGCAAATCGGTCAAGCCGCTTACTCCGCTTCAAAAGGTGGTATAGTAGGCATGAATTTACCCATTGCAAGAGAATTGGCGCGGGTGGGAATCCGCTCGATGGTAATTGCACCCGGCATTTTTGAAACGCCATTGCTGATGGGAATGAGCGATGAAGTAAGGGCTTCGCTCGGCCAACAAGTACCGTTTCCTTCTCGATTAGGTAAGCCAGAAGAATATGCATCATTAGCGAAGCACATCATTGAAAATGTGATGTTAAATGGGGAGGTTATTCGTTTGGATGGAGCTATTCGGATGGCGCCGAAATAATTTGCAATATTCAATTAAAACATATTTCATACATTTGAATGGTAACTAAACTATTATTATTTTAAACTGGGAAGCCCTTCGCTTCTCAGTTTTTTATTTCTAAAACAACCAACTTTTATACCCCCTCAGTAAAAATGCTCGAATTACACCAAATTGAGAGCAAAAGGGCTCACAATTTCAGGTTTTTCAGTACCATTATATTGCAAAATCATATTATAATCTGTTGATTCGATGGTATTGGTTTTAATAAAAAAATCAAAATCAAAGTGTAATGGGAATATTACATGGCGGTATTTATGCTGATTAAGCTGTAAATCATTGATAATTTTATTCTTCTCATTGCGGGGTAATTCCTCAACGAAAAGGCTCTCGGGCTTCACTTTATAATATGCGTAATAATCTATCGAAATCAACTCTTTTAAAACCATATCATTGGGATATTGCTCCGCTGCAAACTGAAAAAGCATTTCATACACATCTTTCAAAGTATATTTAAATAGGCTTTTACGCTCGCTGAAATAGATACCTAAACCCATTAAAAAATCAAAACTGCTGTATTGACTCGTTATGTATTTAAGCGTATGAATGGCGCGCGGTTTATTCCAATAAATCTCCAAAGCGTGCTCCAAAAGCTCTATTCTATGCAATTCGTCCCTTGTCAAATATTTACTTTCTATAATTTGATACGGTGGATTAGGATCATACACAAAACCATGTTCTTCGGCTTTATGGCGTACAGGTGTACCTTTTAAAAACTTTAAAAAACCCAACTGTAACTCTGGAGCAAAGAGTTTGAAAACTTCTTCGAAGCTGTATTTAATATCTTCCCAATAATCCAAGGCAAGTCCGACTATCAAATCCAAGTGCATTTCTACTTTATCTTGCAATTGAATGATAATGCTCTTCGTCTTTTCAAAATTCTGTTTGCGACTGACCTCCAAATTCGCTTTCTGATTCACAGTTTGGATGCCAATTTCAAAGCGAAAAAGGTTTTTGGGGACATTTTCATGGATAAATTTGATAATATCGGGGTGTAAAATATCGGCTGTAATTTCAAATTGAAAAACATTTTCAGGTCGGTGATGTTCCAAAATGAATTTAAAAATATCAATCGTGAAATCCCTTTTTATATTAAAAGTTCTATCCAAAAATTTCACCACGCGGCCATTTTTCATCAGATATAAAAGCATCGCTTTGATGCTATCATTGGGCAAATAGCGCACTTTATTGTCCAAGCTTGCTAAGCAAAACTCACATTTATAGGGGCATCCCCGCGAGGTTTCTACGTATAAAACCTTATTGTACAACTCCTCGGCTGAGTCATCAATATAAGGCATAATGTCTTTATATTCCGTCAAATCAAACATCGGAGCGGTAGAACTGGCGTGTATTTCACCATTTTCTTTCCGCACCAAGCTCGGCACTAAATCAATGTTGGGATATGAATTTAAAAAGTCTCTAAATGGTATTTCACCCTCGCCTTGAATGATATAATCCACGCAATCCTGCACAATTACATCTTGCCAATCATAACTCACTTCGGGACCACCCAAAAGGATTTTAATGTTTGGATTGAGGGCTTTTATCCTACGGCACACGTCCAAAGTCTGAGTGATATTCCAAATATAACAGCTAAAAGCCACTATTTCAAACAGGCTACAATGCGCAGCAATACTATCTTTATCTTCTTTGATAGTAAATTCTTTCCACTCAAGCCCCTTGTGCTCATCTTTATTCAGTTGATAAAGCAATCGAATGGCAAGGTTGATATGGATATATTTCGCATTGAGCGTCGTTAATAAAACTTTCATCAGAATGGATTTTGCCGAAATTTGATTGCAAAAATAGGTATTTTAAACTATTTTTAAGTAAAAATATGCTGCCTTTGGCTTCATCAAGCTGAAAGCATGACTGAGGGGGTATAAACCCACTACGTCTTTGCAAAATAGTCGATGAGCGAAATGATATACAATACATCAAATAAAAACCGAACTTCATATATATTTTTTCCGTCATTAAGCGTTAGTTTTGCAACGCCTTTTATGGTTCAAACTCATCATTAAAATTGATAAAATCCGAATTGAAAATGTCTAAATTGAAAATTACCCTCTTCCTTTCTCTTATTTTTACTTCTTTTCAAACTATTTCCGCTCAAATGCATCAGCAAGATTCGCTTGCTCGCATTTATAACGAATACATGTATTTGAGTCAACAAACGAATAAAATGGACAGTTTGAAGACTGTTTTATCGTCATTACAAACCCAATACAGCAACTTTGATGCTATTCTGCGCTCCAATAACGAATCCATCAAACGCATCACGAGTGCCCAACTCTTCACTTTGGATAAATCGCTGAAACAGCAACGGGCAAAAATTGTGAACAGCGTTGACTTTATCCGCAGCGCCAACACGAGCCTCAATGCCATGCAAGTAGCGGGCAGTGTTTCTTCTTACCTCGATAACGTGGGGCAACTGAATAACCCCGCCAACGACGAACTTGGTTTTGCCCTCACAGATGATATTGTTAAAATTTTGGATGCCCGTATTCTAAGTAAAAAAGGCATTAAAACGAACCCCAATAAATTCGTGGGCATTGTTAAAGAGGTCATGAGTTCGCCGGTTACCAGTTCATTTGCTAAGTCAATTCCGATAGTCAGCAATATAAAGGGTGTGATAGATTTAGTGGTCAACCTTACCGCCAATGAAAAAAATGTGGAAGTCAATGACCTTGTGAAAATGAAAAACGACATGAAAAAATACATCGAGCATTACGAAGGGTTGGAGCAAGCAAACGCTGCTTTTACCTCTAATTTGAATAGCTTGAATGTACGGATTGAAGTTTTAAAATCCATTATTCGCAATTACACATTGGAGCGTCTGCGCCCCATCAACCCCTCAGTAAGCATTGATACTTTCAAAAATTTGACCTCTCTCGTCAATCGTTATTGCGATAAAGAAGATGCTCAAACGAAAGTAGATAGAATCATTGAAGGTCATTCGGATGGAAAGGGCAAAGTCAATTACGAAAAAGCCCTCAGCGACCCGCAACTCTACTACCCAGAGTACGCAGTCAATCAAGCGCAAGTGATTTATGATGAGTTAGAGAATGTTTCAAGAGCATTTTTAACCAATTTGTACACCTATCAGCAAAATATCGAAAAGGTGATGGCGAACTCTAAAAATAATAAATTAGGGGATGCTGGTAAAATAGATTTAAAAACCAAAACCCTCAGCATCCTACTTCACAACGTGTCAGATGCCGTGAAAAATAGCGTCAATTTGGATGATTTACAGACGAAATTGAGGCGGATTAATGGGTATATGCTTCCATAATAAAAATATCAGTTACCCGTGGCACCACTCAAAAGCGGTGTCACGGATAATAAAAGCCCATAAAGAAGTTCTATCTTTATGGGCTTTTACATTTTAAGACACCCCTCAGTATAAATCCTTTTCAAACCGTTTTTTATGGAAAAAAGCATACTAATAGCTACTATAACAACTCCATTTTTATTAAAAACAAACACCCAATTAAGGCATTTAATTGATAATTTTAAGCTTTTTAAAATTAAGTGAAACTGTTTTCAAACAGTTTATTAGTTTTGAGTTTGAAAAACATACTCTTCAAACTCACAACTCAACTACTATGACGGAAAACAACCAAAACGACATCAATAACCCACACGATAAGTTCTTCAAAGCCGCTTTTAGTTGGATTGAAATCGCTCGCCCGTTAATAGAGCAATTTTTGCCAAAAGACTTAATTGACCAATTAGACCTTGATACGCTTAAAATTGACCCAAATTCCTACATTAATGATGAATTAAAGGAAACTTTTTCTGATTTAGTATGGTCATGCCATCTTAAAGATAGCACCGAACAACGCAATATTGCTTTCCTCTTAGAGCATAAAAGCTTCAAGCCCGATTTTCCACATTTTCAATTATTGGAATACCAATTAGGTGCTTGGAAAACCCAACGAGCGGCACAGCAAAAACTCGTTCCCATTATTCCAATAGTACTTTATCATGGAAAAGAAAAATGGCAATATGAGGCATTTGATTCTTATTTTGGGGCAATTGAGCCTTCGACTCTACGATTTATGCCTTGCTTTGACTATATTTTCATCAACTTACAGGATTATTCAGACGCTCAAATCAAAAGGCTACATTCTATTTTTTTACAAAAAGTGCTCATTTCGTTTAAACATTATTTAGATAAAAACTATTTGAAACTGAATATTGTAGAAATCCTGTTTGTGGGCTATGATTCAACAATAAATGAGTTGACGCTTTCATTTATTAAATTATTTTCTGTATATTTGGCTAATATTTCGGGGGTTTCTCAAAAAATAATTTTACAAGAAGCATTCAATTCTAAAAACAATTTAAATCCAGAAATCATGTCTATTGTTGATGAAATTATTGAAATTGGTATTGAAA
>JANMYC010000184.1:0-13181 GCA_031381715.1 Saprospiraceae bacterium | reverse complement strand
GTTTGAATACCAACGATTAATGTATTTGATTTTATTTTACTGAGTGCATTGTGGATACCTCCACGGTCACGACCTACATTGTGCGAATCCATCGTTTTAGATAGTGAAATATACGATAGAGCATTGAATCTTTTACTCAATTTTGCACCTTGATAGCGTTGATAACTTTGCACTTTAAACTTATCAAGGTGATTGCTTTCGTCGGATTGAGCAATATTGTAGCCTTCATAACTTCTGTAACTCAACATACCAATGGCACGAGCAGCCTCCATACCTTTTGCACCAGCTTTGGCGAAATCGTCATAAGTGGAACATTTTGCTAAAGCTTCGGCTGATACTGAGGGGTCGGCGTCAATTGCCATACGTTGTGTTTCATTGAGGGCAATGCTCCACGGCGTCATGCGCGCACCACAAGCGATGACTGCAATGTTTTCAAAAAAATCGGGTTGTATGATTGACCACTCTAAAAGTTGCTGACCGCCCATAGAACCACCTGTGCCTAACTTAACTCGTTGAATACCAAGGTGTTGTGCTAAGCGGATATGCCCGTTTACAACATCTCTAATCGTGATAGTTGGGAACTCTCTACCATAAAAAGTGCCTGTAATGGGGTTGATACTGAGGGGTGACGTAGAGCCATAATGCGAGCCAATCATATTGGCACAAACGATGAAATCATTAGTCGGGTCAAAGAATTTACCTTTACCAATCATGCCGCTCCACCAATCGGCAGCATCACTGTTGCCAGTGAGGGCATGAAAAACCCAAACGATATTGTCTTTTTTTTCATTGAGCTTCCCATAGGTGTGATAAGCAATATCCACGTAAGGGAGCACGACACCACATTCAAGCGTCATGGGTGTTTTATCATGAAAAATTTTCAGACTCGTCTCGCTTGGCGTTTCAGTTACTGTCATAATGTTTTCTCTGTTTTTAAAGGAGACTCCCGCAGTTTGGTTATGTCTTTTCAGTATTTTATTCATTTTTAGCTATAAATATGTATTCCTTTCAGGAATTTGATGGTATCTATGTTGTTATTACCGTTTTATGAATTTTGAGCCACTGATTTTAATTTCATTTAAAAAGTTAAAACCAGTGGCTCGATACTCTTATTTAATTTAAAACAGCCGTTGCTTCTTCAATTTTCGCAAAAGCTTGTTTGAAATCGGCTTTGATGTCCGTGATATGCTCAATGCCTACTGAGACGCGTAATAGATTAGGCGTTACACCCGCCGCAGCTTGTTCTGCATCGCTGAGTTGCTGGTGCGTAGTAGCAGATGGTTGAATAATCAACGTTTTTGAATCACCTACATTGGCAAGGTGGCTCACCAATTGAAGGCTATCCACAAATTTTGTAGCGGCTTCTTTTGTTCCTTTTAATTCAAAACTAAGGACGCCACCGTAACCTCTCTTCAAATATTTTGATGCTTGCGTATGATTTGGTGAACTTTCAAGACCTGGATAATTCACTTTTGAAACTTGTGGGTGATTTTCAAGCCAATTTGCCAAATTCAAGGCATTATCCACAGTGCGGTCAACGCGAAGGCTTAATGTCTCGATGCCTTGAATCAATTGCCATGAATTGAACGGTGAAATAGCCGGACCCCAATCACGCAGACCTTCCACGCGGGCGCGAATGATGAATGCAATATTGCCAAATGGACCATTAGTGCCGAAAACGTCCCAGAAAACCAAGCCATGATAACCTTCTGATGGCTCTGTGAATTGCGGATATTTACCATTTCCCCAGTTGAAATTACCGCCATCCACGATAACACCACCGATAGAAGTGCCGTGTCCACCAATCCATTTTGTCGCCGATTCGACAACGATGGCTGCACCATGCTCCAAAGGACGGAATAGGTAGCCACCTGCACCAAATGTATTATCCACGATTAAAGGCAAGTCATGTGCTTTGGCAATGGCTGCAATGCCTTCAAAATCAGGCACGCTGAACGATGGATTCCCAATGGTTTCAACATAAATAGCCTTGGTGTTAGCATCAATTAGGCGTTCATAATCGCTTGGATTTTCAGAAGCAGCAAAACGGACTTCCACGCCAATGCGTTTGAATTGTACTTTAAATTGGTTGTAAGTACCTCCGTAAAGATTGGAAGATGAAACGAAATTATCGCCTACTTGCGTGATATTATTCAAAGCAATGAACTGAGCCGCTTGTCCTGATGACACTGCCAAAGCTGCCACACCGCCTTCAAGAGCTGCTACGCGCTTTTCAAAAACATCGGTAGTAGGGTTCATCAGACGGGTGTAAATATTGCCGAACTCTTTTAGTCCAAATAGATTGGCACCATGTTCAGATGAGTTGAAAACATAACTCGTGGTTTGGTACAACGGTACTGCACGGCTGTTGGTGGTTGGGTCAGGAACTTGTCCTGCATGGACTTGGAGTGTTTCAAACTTGAGATTATTGGACATAATTAATTGATTTTTAATAGGTTATTAATATTTTTATACATTTTAAAATTTAGAATAAAAAGAATATTACAAGCCGGTACCCCCTCAGTAATTTTGAAAAATTATGCACTTTGAGGTTTCACTGACGAATCAGAGAAGACCACATGCATGGATGAGGAAATATCGTTGCAAGGATTAACCGCAACAACAACAGTAAATAATACAGTTGGATTGAGCCTGAACAGGGCTTAAATGAAAGAGAACCGTCTTGTACGAACCAATTTTTGGAAATTGCATATTAATCTGTTTTTATATTTCCAATCCCGAAATAGTCGGGAAGGGCAGGAATTGGCACCTTTTTCCAAAAGAAGGATTGGTTGCCCGAGCTTCATAGAGCCTGTCTCTCCGCTCGTCTGTATAAAAACAATTCTTTTTGAAGAGACTTGAATTGTGGTACAAATGTAGAAATCGTTTTGGGTTTATACAATAGATAGGGGTAATTATTTTTTGATTTAACAAAATTTTAAGGAAATGGGGAAATTGTTTTATTGCAACTAATTTTATTTAAGTTTCGTAAAACTACAAAACACATAATCTGAAAATTTAAAAATTACAATTTAAAATGCGTTTACTTATTTTCATATCCTGTTTTTACACACTTATTCAATCAACGTTCTCCCAAAATTATCAAAAAGGTGAGGCTTTATTAGTGGATAGTAAAAAAGTTAGCGGTTACTTTTCTACTACTTTGAATAAACAGAGTCAACTTGCTTATAAAATATCGTTAGATGGTGAGGTTAAATATCTTGACGCTATAAAAACTAAATATGTAGTTGTGGATAGTGTTAAAATGTTTATTTCTAAAGAATGTTTTTTTAAAAAAGAGTCTGCAACAATTTTCGCCAAAGCAGTCGTTACAGGTAAATATTCCTTATATGAAGGCAGTATGAGTTACAGCTCAGTAGGTAGTGTTACATTTTTTATTGTTGATAAAGATGATCGACTATATGTTGTACCACAGATATTGAATATTAATTTTTTTAAACAAATTTATGGTGATTGTGCAGTTGAGGGAGTGAATACTCAAACGAAAGTTAAATTTATGAGTGCTGAAGTTGTGATTAAGGCTAATAAATGTAAAAATGAACCTTATCGCGTTTTTTTTAAACTCAAGCCTGCAAACATACATTTAAATTTAAGAGGAGGATACAATCAATGGGCTAATGGCCAAATTCCATTTTATTTGTATAAACCAGTCGAGCTTAGAGGACTATATTTTGGTTCAAATTTTCAAATTATTTTTTCAAATAAATTATTTTTTGAAACTGGTGTAAACTTTCGATTTGGCCGTGGAGAGAATGTGTATGGAGAATGGAAGTTTTCGAGCACTGTTCCTGATTCAATTCGTACTACTTTCAATATTAAAAATAATTATGTGGATATCCCTTTTTATTTGGGTTATTCTTTGAAGGTTAATCCAAATAATTTTTTGCAAGTTAAAGTTGGAGCAAACATGAGAGTAGGCAGAACTTTGAAAACCTACCTTTTTACTCCTAAATCACAATTCAATCAAATCAACCTTTTCTACACTAAAGATCAATTAGCTCGGTTAGGGATTGAATTAGTTTACCGGAAACATCTGAAACTAAAGGAGTATGTTGATTTTACAGTTGGATACTTTAATAAAGATTTTTTCTTAGGATCTCCAAAAAAAGATATTAATTTTTCGCCCGTATCTTTCAATCATATGTTTACATTTGGCATCAATTATTCAATGGATTTGACAAAAAGATCAAAATACCTTGAATAATACTGAGTTCATACATTTATAGAAATATTACTTTTTTAAATTTTCCTATAAAATTTAAGTACCCCCTCAGTATTTTTTACATTTTAGTATGTTTACCCAAGAAGAATAAAATACCGAGAGGGTTTAAGTGTTTCAAATCAAAAAGGACACAAACTTATTTACAACAACATCTTTTGTTTCATAATGTAATGGGGCTTCATGTTAAATGCCTCTATTTCCTATCCGACTTCACTAATATTCCTTTATTCAATATTTCAAACGACTCGGGGCAATATTTTTTAAGGGCTTCGAGGATTTCAGCTTGCTCACGAGCGGATTTCATTTCGCCATATTTTTTACGAATGGCTTCGCCACAGGCTTCTATTTGGGGGCGAATTTCATTTAAACGGGCTTCTTGACTGAGTAAGGATTTGCTGAACTGTTTTTGCTCAGCGTCATTTATGGATGCCACTAAATCGAACATGGGTTGCATACAATCGCAGGTTTCGATTGAGGCAGCTACGTAAATATCCGTATTGCTGAGCGCCAAAGACTGTTCGGATGCAAACTGAGGTTTTACTCCCTCTGGTGGATTGTCCGTATTTTTGCAGGCTGTAAAAATGAGACTTGTAATGATTGAAAAAATGATAACCTCATGGGCTCTCGTTAGATTTTGGTTAACAAAAAATGATAAATTCATGTGACAGTCTTTTAGTTGGTACTGCTCTAAAAACAGGTTAAACGCAAAGTATTTGATTTAAATTTGTTTGACATTTTCAAACTTATTTTACCCAATTTTAAGCGTTTAACCTGATAACTTGATAAATTAAAAATAGAAACGTACTACTTAACCTTTTAAATTTCAACTATGTATTCTAATATTTTTTATTCTAATATCTTCACTTTTAAGACCATAAAACAGCTTTATGACTCTTTAATACTGAGGGGGGTAGTGTTCTGATTTAAATCTTGATTACTGTACTTTTTTTGGTGGTTAACAAATATTGAATTATATCACAAAAGCACAAAAAAAAGAATCAAAAAACAAATTTCAAATATAGACAAGGCATAGACAAATTATTGAAATTGAACTATTTAGCGTTACGACATTCATATTGAACATAAAAAATTTAATTATTTGAAATTTCAATTGTCGTACAAATAAATTAAGCAAAGATGACGCTATCAGTAAAGATTGATAAAATGCTATTTTTGGATGTTGACTCGTTATGAAAATATTGATGAACAGTGTTTTACATTTTAATGACAAAAAGTAGTTTCTCGATTTTTTTAAAAGAAAACTTAGTTGACTTATCATTAACATTTTATCATTAAAAAATATTTTAGTTAAAATGTAGTTTTGTGTCTGACTAAAACTGCCATACTACTACCATGCGTAATTTTACAATTCCATTTTATTTTATGGGTTTAATCTTCATACTCGTTTGTATTGGTTGTAAGCGAGATGATGAACTTAAACAGCAATCCGACTTTTTCAGTCAAGCCAAATACAACGGGAGTTTTTTTAAAAGCTTACCCTTACTTTCGGTTGATTTAACAGTAGCTCAAATTCAAAAAGAAGTACCTACCAAGTGGCAGAGTTATGCCTGTGAATCAACATATTATCATTTAACTTCTATACATGAAAATGTATCAGATTCGATACTGTTGAGGTATATGGATGCTTATGATAGGATATTTTCCAATGATTCAGTTCGGGCTTTCACTCAGATGATTCGGGGTGAAATATTCATGAAATTGCTTCAATATGATACTGCTCGCGCTTGTTTACAAAATAGTTACGACCTTAGTGTGAAAGGGTATCGGATGGTGAGGGCGGCAGATGTGAATCGAGACTTGGCGCGTTTGGCTGCAAGGGAGAATAAATACCCCGAAGCCATCAAGCGATTTTTAGATACCTATGAAGTCATTAGTCAATTGGATTCAAATAGTGAAGCAGGTCGAACTTTCAATATTTTGATGTCGTTGGGCAGAGTTTTCAGAGAAAGTAACGATTTCAATGAGG
The DNA here is from genome assembly GCA_031381715.1 of Saprospiraceae bacterium. Taxonomy (GTDB): domain Bacteria; phylum Bacteroidota; class Bacteroidia; order Chitinophagales; family Saprospiraceae; genus JAAFJT01. Next base: position 6,951 of record JANMYC010000184.1, on the reverse strand, counting down.
CACAAAAATGGTATCAAAAGGCTTGGGTTTTTGCTTGTGGGAATACGAAAGAGAATAGTCAACAAGTACTGGCATCTGCGTCAATGGCTGAAAATTACCTTTTACTGAATAAAATTGATTCGGCTAAAATGATGATAGATACTTCATTTTATTTTCAACGACTTTATAACTATAACAACGGCGAAGCGAGTAGATATATGATATTAGCCAAAACCTACTTAGCAATGGAAAATTGCTCTGAAGCACTGTTTAATTTTAAAGAAGCGAAAAGCCGTAATAAACGTATTGAAAATAAAATGCTCATCAGTAACTTTGATAAAGGGATTGCTGAGAGTTATTTGTGTTTAAATCGGGTTGATTCAGCCCTTGTTTTTTTTGAAAAAGCGAAAGAGTCCGCTGACTCTTTGCTACAAGCCAATGTCCATGACCAACTAAGCAAAATATATGAAAAAAAAGGAGATAAAAACCTTGCCCTTTTTCATGAACGTGAAAATAGAAAATTGACTAATACAATTTTTAATGCCAATAAAGTAAGAGAAATAGGTCGATTACAAGCTAAAAATGACGCTGAAAAGCTACTCAAAGAGCAAGAGAATGAGCTTAAAATGTCAAAGCTTTATTGGTATATAAGTTTTTTGATATTAGCTTTGGCTTTAGGAATAGCTGTGTTTTGGATTGTGAAACAAAGACAAAAACAAGAAATTCTCGAAAAAGAAAAGCAAATTATTGAAGTGCAAGAACAGTTAAATAAATTGGCTTTATTGCGAGCGGAGCAAGAATTGAGTGAAAAAGAAAGTGCTTTGATGGAATCACAAAAGTTATTAGAACTCAAAAATTTACTTATTCAGGAGTTGGAGATGAAATTAATATCTCAAAACACACTCACTAATGAACAAGAAGCCGAGGCAAGTAAAGAATACAATCAAAAACTTCAAGACCTTAAAATATTAACCAGCGATGATTGGCGCCGATTTCAAGAGCTTTTTAATAATCGTTTTCCCAACTACGTTGCGCGCCTCAATGAGAAATATCGTGAACTGTCAACGGCTGAATTTCGCTTATTCTTACTCATAAAAATTGGTTTTGATGCCAATGAAATAGCGAATATTCTCGGAATATCCTCGGATAGTGTTTACAAAAGCCGTTATCGCTTGCGTAAAAAACTGGATTTGGGGGAATCTCAAGATTTGGATGAGTTTATTCAGAGGTTTTAAGTAACGTATCTTCAGTGTTATTTGGTGAAAATTGAAAAATAAGAATTATTTAATGTTCATATCGATTTAGGTGTATACCTTTGCCCAAATTTTTAAAGAAAAGATAGCGAGTAATGGAAAAAAAAATAAAAATATCGGTGCTGATGTCAGTTTATAACACTGAATTTGTGTTGGTAAAAAGAGCTATTGATTCTGTGCTCAATCAAGATTTTCAAGATTTTGAGTTGATAATTATTGACGACGGTAGCCACAACGATACCCGAAATGAGCTATTCGATTACGCTCGGAAACACGAAAACAAAATAACCTACCTGCGCCATAAAAACTGCGGTCAATCCAAGTCCATCAATCGAGGTATTTTGAATTGTCAAGGCGAATTTATCACAATTATTGATGCTGACGATGAATATCAGCCCAATCATCTTAGGTCGTGCCTTAAAGAAATGCAATTTGCGGATTTGATAGCTTCTACCACCAAGACGATTGTCGACGACGACAAAGACTATTATGTACCCGATAAATACGATTTCAATCAAGTTATCCACGTGGATGATTGCGTCCTTTTTGCTACATTATTCGGTAAAAAAGAGATTTTTACTCATCAGAAATTCCAAGAAGGATATGCCGCAGATTCGTATTTTTTTGAAAATGCCGCTCAGAAATTCATTGTAAAAAAGGTCGATTTGAGGACTTATATTTACTATCGCAACAGCCCCAATAGTGTTTGCTCAAAAATGAAAAAACAGAATTTGAACACACTTATTTCGCCTAATTAAATGCCCATAATTTCAGTTAAAAAACAGCTTGTTATGGCTTGCCATATTACAGGCATTTATGATGTCAATCGAAATACGACTTTACAAGATGATGACTACTCCCTTGTAAAAGATTGGGCGGATTCGGTGGCAGCCTTGAAGCTGCAAGGCATTATTTTTCACAATAATTTTACTGAAAATACCCGTGAAAAATACTCAAATGAATATATTTCCTTTGTTAAAATAGATTATATCGCCCAATTCAACCCCAATGTGTACCGATATTTTGTCTACCTCGATTTTTTAAGGCAGCATTTTAATGAAATAGAAAGCGTATTTGTTTCCGATATTTCGGACGTAGTCGTGCTCAAAAATCCTTTTATTCAGCCTCTTTTTATTCAAAATTCTCTTTCTCTATTCTGCGGGGACGAACCCAAATTACTCAATAATCAATGGATGAAAGACCACGCAAATCATTTGCGTAGTAATATTTCAGATTACGCTCAATATGAAGAAGATTTTAAAAATGCTGTTTTACTCAATTGTGGTATTATTGGAGGAAACTTCCCTGTCATGTTAGAATTTATCGAAATGTTATGCAGCATTCACGAACAATATAACAAAAATAACACGACTGCTTATACAGGTGATATGGGTGCTTTTAACTATTTGGTGCGGACGCAATTCAATGACCGGGTTTTGCACGGCGCGCCCGTAAATACTGAATTTAAGGCTTATGAAATAGATAGGACAGATTGTTGGTTGAGGCATAAATAAGGGTTTAGAATTAGGATGCGCAGGATTTTAAGGATGGATTAGGATTCACGTAGCGCGGAACTCCAGTTCCGCATGTGAAAAATCCTAAACCATCCTTAAAATCCTACTTATCCTAATTCAATTCTCCACCCTCAGTATCAATCCTCTTTTTACCTCTAAAACATACCTCACTACACCATAAAAATGCCAAAGGCATTTTAAAAAAATCTTAACCCATCCTTAAGATCCTGCACATCCTAATTCAATTTACATGCGGAACTGGAGTTCCGCGCTACAGGAATCCTAATCCATCCTTAAAATCCTGCGCATCCTAATTCAAAACACCACAATCCTAATTTGGAAACCGTATAAATTCAATACATAGGCATAATAATGCATGAAATATAGCTTATCTTTGTGCTTTACCAAATCAAATTATTTTATCTACTTTATCATTTAAATTAATGAATCGGATTCCTTCTCCTCCTTCTGCCAAAGCGCAAAGTATTCAATACATCATGCAGAATTGGCAACAAATTGTTCAAAAGTACCAAACACCTAATCCAAAATTAGCGACGGTACAAATTTTGAACTCTTTTTTACCTTTCATTGGGCTTTGGGTTTTGATGTATTTTACTTTGGATGTGTCTTATACCTTGACTTTGGTTATGGCATTTTTAAATGCTTTTTTCCTCGTGCGCATTTTCATTATTCAGCATGATTGCGGACATCAATCGTTTTTGAGTTCTAAAAAAATGAATAATATTATAGGCTTTGTTTGTAGTATATTCAGTTTGATTCCTTACAGATATTGGGCGAAATCACATAATTTTCACCATGGGCACAATGGTCAATTGGAAGAAGAAACTCGAGATATTGGTGATTTGAACCTACTAACGGTCGAAGAGTTCAGTAAACTTTCAGCTTGGGGACGATTAAAATATCGGATTTATCGGATGCCGATTGTTTTATTTGGCGTGGGTCCGCTCTATTATATTTTAGTAAATAACCGCTTGCCTTTAATCAAGCAAAGGGGTTTTGAAATAGCAAAACGCTCTCTGGTGTGGAATAATTTAGCAGTAATCCTTTTTTATACGGTCTGCTTTTTGTTATTTGGGGCTAAAACATTTTTAAAAATCCAAATACCGATTATTGCCTTTTTTGGCATTATTGCAATTTGGTTTTTTTATGTGCAACACCAACACGAACACGCTTATAAGCATTGGCAAAAGAATTGGAATTATGTGATGTCGGCTATTCAAGGCAGCACATATTATAAATTACCTAAAATTGTGCAATGGTTGACGGGCAATATTGGTTTGCATCATATCCATCATTTAAGCTCATTGATTCCGAATTATTATTTGGAAAAATGTAAAAATGAAAATCCTGTTCTCCAAGAGTGCGTCACAACAATCGGATTTTGGGAAAGCCTTCCATGTATGTTCCACAAACTTTGGGACGAGCAACAACAGCGGATGATTACTTTTAAAGAGTTTTATCAGAAATATAAAAATGGTGTGAAATAAAAAAAAGGGTTTTGAGTGGTTGCTCAAAACCCTTTTTTTCGGGTTTATACTGAGGGGTTTGGATTCTTAGCAGGATTATTGAGAGTTATAAATAAAAGAATTAAAACGCTATTTTCACGGTGATTTTAACAAAATATGAGCGCATTATGTGCCATTCCGACACTCTGAACTGAGGGGGTCTCATTTATACAATGAATCAGATAAGACTTCGTTCTATTATAACTCAACTTATTTGTAAAACTACTTTTTAAAATTCGATAATGTTTTATTGAATATGAAAAAAAATATCGCATTGTTTTTTTTAATTATATTATATGGCTGTAATAAAGATTGTGTAAATGTGTCAATGTCTGAAATATCTGAGGATATAAAAATTTATTTTGATTGCTATAATTTAAAAGATAGCATGATTTTCAAATCTAGAAATAGGTTTGACACAATAAGAATTATTAAGATTATGTTAGATACGGCTACCACGAGAAATTTAAGAAATTGTGAAATTGCTAATGATAAAAAAATTTATTTTCGAAGTAAATACTTTTATTCAACAAATCCTATTTGTATGACATTATCAACTGGCTATTTCGTGAATCTTTACACGTATGACAATCAGCTTTTAAAAAAAGATAGTTTTCTATTCGATGTCAATTATAACAATAATGATAAGACATTTTTTATGTTAGACCCCGCTACTAAAAATACGGTTAGTAAATTAGATAAATTTTCAGTGAACAACCAGTTATATGAAAGAGTATTGAAAATAGATGTTGTTAGTGGATATTACCCTAAAACTACTGTTTTTTTTGCTCCTAAAAAAGGTCTCATACGTTGGGAAAACAAGATAGATACCTTTAATATTCAAAACTAAAAACAGTTTGGGTTCATAGTTTCAATCAATTTTACTTCATACTGGAAAAGTTAAAAGTGTTTTAAATACCTAATTATCAACTTTTATTGATAATTAGGCATTTTTATTTCAAATAGGATTATTGGGAATTTAAAATAGCTGAATAAAATACTATTTTCACATTAATTTTAACAAAATATGATGCGTTTCGATTCATCAAGCTAAAGGCATGACTGAGGAATATCTCATCAACTAAAATATATAAAATGCTTTATTTCAAGTCGTATAAATTATCTATTTCTCTATTGTTTTTTATTTCTATTTTAAGCATTTTAGGATGTAAAAAAAAGGAAGAAATTGATGCGTCAATTGATAATTCATTGATTATCAATACTTTTATTCTTGAAAAAAAGAATAATCCACAACTGAGTGCAGATGTTGTTTTTGAAATAAAAGGCAATAACATAATAGGGAGATTGAAGCAAAATCAATACGATGTGATACCCACTTTTACCACCAATGCACAGTCGGTAGAAGTGAGCGCACAAGTGCAATCAAGTGGCGCGAGTAAAGTGGATTTCAGAAAAACCATTTTTTATACTTTAAAATCGGCGGCGGGTAAAAAAAAGGAGTACACCCTCATCGTGAATTGGGATGATAACTTACCTCAAGTTAATATCGTGACCAACGGCGGTGCGGCAATTACTTCAAAAGACATATACGTAAAAGCCGATATTTCAATCAATGGTCAAGGCATTTACAGCGATTTTACAGGAACAACTCAGATTCGGGGTAGGGGAAACACCACTTGGAATTATCCTAAAAAACCCTACAAAATCAAGCTTGATACCAAGGCATCGCTGTTGGGTTTGGCAGCTGAAAAAGACTGGATTTTATTAGCCAATTATTTGGATGGTATCCATATTCTGAACGCAGTTGCCATGAAAATCGGTAAATTATTGAATATGCCTTTCACCAATAATGTTGTGCCTGTGGAAGTGACTTTAAATGGTCAATATCAAGGTACTTATATGCTCACGGAGCAAATAGAGGTAAAAACCAATAGAGTGAATATTGGAGATGATGGTACATTGCTGCAAATGGATTCTAATTTTGATGACCTGTGGAAGTTCAGATCCGCTGGATATCAGTTGCCTGTTATGATTATGCACCCTGAATTGACCACTTCTACTCAAGTAACACCCATTAAAACTGAGTTTGAAAAATTAGAAGCATTGGTCGCTCAGTCTGACTTTCCGAATAATAATTATTTGGATTATATTGATAGTGAATCCGTTACGAATTATTTGATAGCATACATGCTCACGGATAATGAAGAAATCAACCATCCCAAAAGCACATATATCTATAAAACCAAGACGGGTAAATGGACAATGGGACCCATTTGGGATTTTGATTGGGCGTTTGGCTACGAAGGAACTCAGATACATTTTAACCGGGCTGATAGACCTTTGTTTTGGTCGCCGTCATCAATTGGAACCCGTTTTTTTTCAAAATTGATGACTGACCCGCGCATTAAAACGCTCGTGAAACAGAAATGGGCTGATTTTAAAAACAATAAATTTAATGAATTATATACCTACATTGATGATTATGCTTTTACCATAGAAGGAGCGAGAAATCGAGACTATCAAAAATGGAAACGGGGCAGTGGTAATTTTAAAAGTGATATTTCTAATCTGAAAATTTGGTTGCAAAATAGAGTCAATTATATGAATAGTTTTATTGGGGGGCTTTAGGGATTTGCGTTCCAATTGAAGAAATATTTAACCTGATTAAACTCTTTTTTGAATTATAACTTATTTTTGCTGATCTTGACTTACTTGTTA
>JANMYC010001541.1:0-4479 GCA_031381715.1 Saprospiraceae bacterium | reverse complement strand
GGTTATTACTCTCCAGTTATTTCTGCAAGTAGAAAAAGAGATGATACATATGATTTCCCAATTTATTTAGCTCCTTCTACAGAAGCTTTGAAATATAAAGATTCGGATAAAAATAATTTAAAAGTCGCATTTGTTCGGAATACAGAGGACATAAAAGCCATGCGTACTGAGGGGTTAGCTTATTTGAAATTCTCTGATGATGACCGCGTCTTAGTATCTTTTGATGGTGATTTTCACAGCGTAGAATCAGAGCGAGAAGAAGCAAGTCATGATTTGACGGAGGCAAAACCTAAAAAAGTACTGACAACTTACACTGTTTTCACTCAACGAGAGAAACCAAAGCCCGTAGGAGCGGCTAAAGTACCTCTCACAACGGATTTGACAGTAGCAGTTGACAATAACTATATTCCACTCGGAAGTGTCCTCTTAGCTCAAATTCCTATTCTCGATGATAAGGGAAATTTAATTCGTCAAGAATACAGATTTGTTTTAGCCCAAGATACGGGCGGTAAAATAAAAGGAGCTGCTCACGTCGACCTTTATATGGGTGAAGGACAAACGGGTAAAGACCGGATTCAGCATATGAATAAATATGGAAAATTGTGGTTATTACTTCCAAAGGAAAAAGAAGAAAAGAAAATATTAGCTCAAAATTTATAAATCAATTTCAGCATTTGATAAAATAAATACATTTATAAGAGTATGTTTTGAATTCTATTTTCGGCAAAAAACGAGTCTTTTCCAGACTCAGTTTTCAAGTTTTTTTTCAACGTAACAAAGGCTATGTCTCAAAAAAATTAAAAGCTGAGTCAGAAAAATACTTCATTTTTTGCTCAAAAATATAATTCAAAACATACTCTAAAATGGCAGCTTCTAAACGAGACTGCCATTCTTTTTTTGTTAAAAAGGAGTTGAATTATTTCTTTCGAGCCATCATCAAGCCATCTCTTAATGGTAAAAGAATATTTTCAACTCGCTCATCAGCGTGGATTTTTTTATTAAAATCATCAATCATTCGAGTATCTAAATCCTTTTTGTCATCTGCTACTTTACCGCTCCAAAGAATATTATCGGCAATAATCAATCCGCCTGACCTGACTTTATCAATGGCTAAATCATAATACAAAGGATAATCACGCTTGCCCGCATCAATAAACACCAAGTCAAAAACCTCATCAATAGTCGGCATTATTTCAAGTGCATTACCGATAATAAGTTTGATTTTTTCTTGAAAATTCCCCTTTTCAATATACTCTTGAATTAAATATTCCAACTCGTCATTAGCCTCAAGAGCGTACAAAATACCGTCTTCTGCCAGCCCTTCTGCTAAGCAAAGCGCTGAATATCCCGTAAAAGTACCAATTTCTAAAACCCTTTTGGGCTGCATCAAATGGCTTATCAGACTTAAAAAGCGCCCTTGTAAATGACCCGATAGCATACGCGGTGCCATCGTTTTCAGGTGTGTATCACGGATGAGGGATTGTAAAAGGTCGCTGTCACGTGCGGTATGGGACTCAGCATAATCGCTGATTTTTTTTGGTAAAAAATCCATTTAATTGAAGTTTTATTTCTTTTTCATTCCTTACATGATTGCAAAATAGGATGTATTCCATTCTGTTTCCACGCTGCGTTCAGTAGTAGCTCTCAAACGAATGTTGATACGTAAATTGTAGCGGTTACCATCGATGAGAAATGGGCGAACATCCACATTATTCGGTACGAGGTCTAATCTATCTCCTGTGTTAAGGGGTATTTCGTCCCTAAAAAATACAATTTGAGGCGTCAGCTTAGGGCGCAAAGGGTCAGAAATCCAAACCTCTACTTTATCAATGATTATAAAATCGGCACCCCCAAATAAAGCTCTGAGGCTCATAGAACGAGGTTCAATACGGGTAATTTGGCTTGCCGACACCGCCCCGTTGGCTTTAAAAAAAACGGCTGTATCTGAAGCAATATCTTTGAATTCAAAATTGTGAGAGCTGAAATAGTCTAAACCAATGGGCAATGTAAATTGTCTTCGGTACAACATTTCGAACCCCAATTCCTTTTTTCGGCAACTACCAATAGATAAAAGCGTTATGAAAATGATTGAATACTTTATGAGCATATTTGTATTTTTTTAATGTTAATGTGCAGATTCTAAAAAGTGAGATTTAGATGATTTCAAAGCTTCATCCCTATTATTATTACGCCAAAATTCAATTCTAAATATTCTGTTTCCTATCTGAATGAGTGCTTATTGCTATCCTTTTTTGAATGCCTTTGAAATTAACTTTTCATAGAGTTCGGGCTCTATATTAAAACCATTGATTTGTTTTTTATATTGTTTTACATAAACGAATTAATAGATTTCATCTGTGATTGGTCTAAAAAACAAAATCACTTACTTATCTCAGATAAATTCTCTTTCACCTACCAGCATTTCACCAATTAAATCGAAGTATTTATAGTAAATTAGTGTCGCAAAATCTTGAAAATCAGCACTTAATACTACATTATGGATAAAAAATTGTGTGGAAATATTATTTCAAAGTCGTAAAAATACAAAACGGTTAAATAAAGATGAAATTTGTTGCTCTTTATCACATTCGCTATCTTTGCGCTCGTTTATTATCGGTGTCATTCCGATTCTCGGAATGACACCGATATAAGTAACACGATTTTAACATTTAAGAAATCATTATGTCAAAGCCATCCATCCCGCAAGGGACACGCGATTTTACACCCGAACAGGTCGCTAAACGCACCTATATTTTTGATACTATTAAAAAAGTATTCATGAAGTACGGTTTTCAACCTATTGAAACGCCGACCATGGAAAACCTGAGTACGCTAACGGGTAAATACGGTGAAGAAGGCGATAAACTCCTTTTCAAGGTATTGAATAATGGAGATTATCTTTCAAAAGTGCCCCCCTCAGTATATGACGAAAAAAACTCCAGTAAAATGATTTCTCAAATATGTGATAGAGGTTTGAGATATGATTTGACTGTTCCGTTCGCTCGCTTTGTGGTCATGCACCAAAATGAAATTGCTTTTCCTTTTAAAAGATACCAAATCCAACCTGTTTGGCGCGCTGACCGCCCACAAAGAGGTCGTTACAGGGAGTTTTACCAATGTGATGCGGATGTGGTGGGCTCCAATTCATTGGTGTATGAAGCTGAATTGGCTCAGATTTATGATGAAGTTTTTGAAAAATTAGGGCTGAATGTGGTTATAAAAATCAATAACCGCAAAATCCTTTTTGGTATGGCGGAAGCGGCGGGTATTCCTGAAAAATTCATGGATATGACCGTTGCGATTGACAAATTGGATAAAATCGGTTGGGAAGGCGTTGAAAAAGAGTTGACTGAAAGAGAAATACCAGATTCCGCTATCCAAATGATTGCCCAATTATTAAAAGTGACGAATTTAAGTGATTTAGAAAAATTTGGCGATAAAAGTCCTTCATTATTAAAAGGAATTGAAGAATTACTCACCTTTCACCAATATTTTGATTTAAAACAAAATAAAAATGAGGTCAAATTCGACATTACCTTGGCACGTGGATTGAATTATTACACAGGCTGCATTTTTGAAGTGGCTGCCAAAGACGTTAAAATGGGAAGCATAGGCGGTGGCGGTCGTTACGATGATTTGACGGGCGTATTTGGGCTTAAAAATGTATCAGGCGTGGGCATCAGTTTTGGGGCTGATAGGATTTATGATTGCTTAGAAGAACTGGGTTTATTTCCAGAAGAAGCGCAACAAAGTCTTCAAGTGCTATTTGTGGCAATGGACGAAGCGAGTCACTTGTACTCTTTTAAAGCCCTTACGCAAGTGCGTGAAGCGGGAATTAATGCCGATATTTATCCCGAACCTGCTAAAATGAAGAAGCAATTGGACTACGCCGACAAACGCAAAGTGCCGTATGTTGTCATTATCGGCTCAGAGGAAACTCAAACGGGACTATTAGCGTTTAAGAATATGGTATCAGGAGAGCAACAGAAACTGGATTTGGATAAAATTATTGAGGTTTTAAGAGGCATTTAGTAACGTTTAAAAAATAAATTCACTATTTTAAAATTATAAATCGTTGATTATCAACACTTTTACATTTTAAATTTAGTATTTTAAATTTTGCGGTTTACCTAAACATATTAACCCCATTTATAATAGCTAAAAGCATATACAAAGCATGAGTCATTTAGTTAGAAACATCAACATAGAGGTACTTTCGAATAATTGGTACACGCTCAATAAAGTTACTTTTGAGTATCTTAAAAAAGATGGGACGTGGCAAATTCAATACCGAGAGGCTTATGATAGGGGCAATGGAGCGGCTATTTTACTCTATAATCCTGAAAGCAAAACCGTTATTTTGACCCGTCAATTCCGAATGCCAAGTTATATCAATGGCAACGAATCGGGGATGCTCATTGAAGCCTGCGCGGGGCTTTTGGATGAACATGACCCCGAAGAATGTATCCGCCGTGAAAC
>JANMYC010001472.1:0-3236 GCA_031381715.1 Saprospiraceae bacterium | reverse complement strand
CGCGTCTCTTTCGCAAGACCCTGACCATGGACTGTCACAACGATAATTCTCTCGTGTACATCTATCCCGCAGCCTCGCTCAATTATTTGTTCAAATTCTATCTTATTCATTTATAATATGGTTTAGTTCCGTATTATAACGATTTTTTCATCCCTCTGTGTGTGTGTACCAATCATGGGTGCTTCTTATAACTTTCTTCTTTTGTTAATTTAAACGGACGTCTAGTTTAACATCTCATTACCCTTTTTGGGGTACTTATAAATTAATCATACCGTTGAAATAACTCTTCAATATATCGTTAAATTTAACTTTTATTTTAAACTAGACTGCAATAGATAACTACCAACTTTTCAGTATAATACAGATTGTAAACAAGATTGAGTTCAAGACTATCTACTTAACCCTTTCCTAATTTTGAAATGAAAGTTTCAGCAGAAAGTATGCTTTTTTGAAAATGTAAATCAGAGCCAAAAGTAGGGTATAAATGAATGTAGCCGTCATAATTTATTTATATTTTGAGTTTGAAGAAAGACTACGGTTTAATGTAACTAAAATCAATCGGTAGACCACCCGCTTTCAAAATGCCCTTTTCTATGGTTATTTTTTTTCCCGAAGGGATGAAAACCAAGACGCGAGCGGCATCAGCAGGAATATAAAAGTTTGTAGTGCCTCGAACACCTTTTTGGATAAAACTGCGGCTGACGGTGTCATACACGTCTGTTTTTTCGCTGCCAACATTGGTTTCAACCATTTTGATGTCTTGATGAGGATTGAAAAACAAGTAAGTCGGGTAAGCATCTTGCTTTTTGTATAAATCCGTTAAACGACAATCAATTTGGAGAATTTCGGGCACATTGGTTTTTTGAATCGTACCGCCAAAAAAGCCAACATGGCTGCTACCATATACCGAAAACATGGTTTGCTGCGGCATCCCTTTTTCCCATTGAGGGCCATCGCCTTGCGCAAAGGGCGTGATACCTTTAAATTGTGGGTAACTCGATTCTTTTATAATGCCCTCATAAGCAATGACGTTTTTCGTAATGGCTTTGTACTCAGGGATAGCTTGCAATGAATCGGGCATATCATACGGGTAACAAAAACGAGCTGAATTGGAGGCATTCAATGCCCATTTGCCCACTGCACGGGCATAGCGTTGGTCGTATCGAACCATAGAGGATAATGGCATCATAATGTCAAAAGTGTTCATTAAAAAACCGTATCCGCCTCTATCCACTGTGCTACCGAGTAAGCCACTGACATCGTAATCACCCCATTTATCAGCAATAATTCCCCAGCCTTCTCGCCCAACGGCGGTGCCATCAAATGTCCAATCAATGAAACGCTGAATATCGTAATGAGTACCAATTTCAGCATTCATGCGCGCACCGATGTAAGCAGCAAAGGGCAACATGGCTTCATAAAACCGGTTTTCTTTTTGGTTGTATAAAACATCCATGGCGTTTTTGGCGGCTCGCAGATATTTCTCATCACCAAATTTCACCCATGCTGAGTATAAAATAAAAGCATAACCACCTGCCACATCTTCCTGCGTGGGAATATGATTTTTTTCGGGTTTCATATTTTTAAAATCAAAATAGGAGTAGCTGTAGCTCTTACCCATCACAGAGTCCGACTTGTAAAACTGTTCGGCGATACCCCTCAGTATATTATCAAAATCTGGCTCATTGGGGTAAAAATGAGCGACACTGTAAAACAATAGGTTGTTGTGAACCTCATACCAAAAGTCGTTGCCATAGCCGCCGCCGATGTGTGCGCCTTTGTTCGTGAAATTCATCACCACATTCCAACCATTGTCTTTATTGTAATAATTACGAAGCATTTTGACGTAATTTCTACCATTTTGTTGGCTTTTATCAACGCCAACGAGCGTTGCACCCAACACGGAACCCAATGCACCCAATGCTTCATGGTTTTCACCATTATTCACGGCTGCACCCATGCGGATGTCGCCTAAGGCAGTGTAAATGCCAAAAGTGGTATCAGAGAAATTCCTTTTCATGCCATCCAACCAAATAAAAGGCAGATTTTCACCTTTTTGATTAAAATCAAAGATATAATTATCAAAATCTAAAGCCGTTTTTTTCCAATCTCTGTACGCATACGGCTTAGGGTGATTGGGCATTTTATCCACTCTCGGTATCGAAAGTTGGGCAACTGGCATTGCCGTTGGAAGTATTTGTTTGCCACCAATACAACCTACAAAAAGGAGTAAAATGGGTAAGAATAGTTGTATTTTTTTCATAGAAATAGATTGAATTAAAATTTAGGTATTCATTAGTACACCCCTCAGTATATGAAGTATTTTAAGCACTTTCAATGTCTTTAACAACACTTTTAGCCATAAAATAGCCCATAAAATGCACCACCGCAATCACTAACAATGCATACCGCAAAGCAATGTCCACACTGACATACCGCGCTAAGACAATAAATAGCCCGCAGCCGAATAACCGCCCGACGTACAAGCCCAATTCGTGGTTAAATATATAAGCAAACTCGTTGCGTTTCTCCTTTGCAGCGACAATATCTATCACTTTTAATTGAATCGGGAAATAAGCTATATCGAGCAATGGACGAGCAAAAAGCAGACACAATACAAATAAAATAACCCCAAAAGCGGAATATAAAACAGCATTAAAAAGCGCACCCAAAACAAATAGCGTACAGCCAATGCCATAAATTAAAAGCCTATGTTTAGGCGTTGTCACCCTGCCTAAGATGTACAATAAAATTGCTGATAAAGCCGCAGCGATACCTTGAATAAGCCCTAAAGACCCTTCTTTCCCGACGTGCGTCATGACGAGCATGGTTGGGGCTGTAACAATGTAGCCTTGAGCCACGCCTTTAAGTGCAGCCAATTGGAGCATTTTATTCCATAATTTATCAAATTTAAAAAATAGAAAAGGCGCTTTTTTAGGATTTTGAAATTGACCCCGATGCACTAAGATTGAGGCAAAAAATGACAAGGCAAAAACCCCAATCGTCAAAATGTAATATGCCATGTTGACATTGCCATCGAACCAGCCGTTTTTATCCGTAGCAGCTATAAAACCACCCGCAAATAAAGGAATACCTATACCAGTGGTGGTATAAAAGAAAGTCTCGATGCCATAATAATAGTTTCGGTTGCCGTCTTTTGTGGTATTGAGCGCAAGAAAATCACGGTTACCCCAAAAGAAGCCATATGATAAACCCATGATGAGCCCCGCTGTAAA
>JANMYC010001487.1:0-1575 GCA_031381715.1 Saprospiraceae bacterium | reverse complement strand
AAACAATACAACAATATAGTCATACGACAATTCTCTTTATTCACCTTTCAATGTAAAAGAATAGTTTTCCATAATAGGATTAATCAATAGCTTTTTGCAAGCTGTATCTACTTTTTCACGAGCATCTGTTTCACTCTCAGCAGCAATGACCAACCGAATGTGTTTACCAATGCTCTATCTTGTTCCTACACCCATCGGAAATCTTGAAGATATTACCCTTCGTGCATTGCGCATTTTGAAAGAGGTAGATATTGTATTGGCAGAAGATACACGAACTTCCAAGAAATTATTTCAACACTATGAAATACAAACCCCGCTCAGAAGTTTCCATATTCACAATGAACACGGGGTACTGAGGGGTATCATGGAGCAATTAAAAGGCGGTGCGACGATTGCGTTGGTGAGCGACGCTGGTTCGCCAGCTATTAGCGACCCGGGATTTTTACTTGTACGCGAGTGTGTTCGTGAAGGCGTGAGAGTAGAAGCCCTTCCGGGCGCAACGGCTTTTGTTCCAGCACTTACAGCTTCAGGTTTGCCTTGCGATATGTTTCACTTTGAGGGTTTCTTACCACATAAAAAAGGTCGCCAGACCCGTTTAAAATATTTGTCAAGTCTCGAAAATACCTTTATTTTGTATGAAAGTCCACACCGATTGATAAAATGCCTCGAGGAGTTGTCTTTACATTGCGGAATTGAGCGTTTAGCTTGCGTATGTCGAGAGATTACCAAATTACACGAAGAGATAAAAACGGCCCCCCTCAGTATTTTAGCCAATTATTACAAAAATGAAGGCGTTGCAAAAGGTGAAATAGTGATTGTGGTTGGTGGGAAATAGGATTAACGTCATTAAAATGTTAATCGCCTGTTAATCATTTAATTATTAATTTTTTATATTGAAATTTTATATTTATTTGTAAAAAATTTCATTCCCTTTTATAACTGCTTTAAGTTTAATTTGATAATTATTTAACAGTATTGACATGAATAACAGAACCATACAGAGAGTTGTTATTTTAGGTGCTATTGCCATTTTATTCGTAATAGGTACTCAAGCCTATTGGGTCATGCGTACATGGAATGTCAATGAAAGAGATTTTGACCGTACGGTGAATATTGCTTTGCTCAATGTCGCTAAGGAGCTTTCTGTCGTCAATCAGAGTATTTTACCGCCTCAAGATTTGATTACGCGCACATCTTCTAATACCTATGCAGTCAATATCAATAGCCAAATTGATGCTCGCAATTTAGATTTTTACCTTAAAAAACATTTTGAAGCAGCCACTCTAAATGAAGATTTTGACTATGCAATTTATGACTGCCATGATGAAAAAATGGTATATGGAAAATATTTCTCTTATTCACCTTCTTCAGCAGATTCATTGAATGTAAAAAAGGATTTTCAACCCTTAGAGGATGCCACTTACTTCTTCGTAGTGCGTTTCCCTAAACGCTCTTCATATTTGTTGGGTAGTATGGCATTAACAGTTGTTTTAACCGTAGTATCCTTATTGACAGTATTGTTTTTTATCTATTCAATGCTCATTATTTTAAGGCAGAAAAGGCTTTCAGAATTGC
>JANMYC010001473.1:0-8362 GCA_031381715.1 Saprospiraceae bacterium | reverse complement strand
TGCGAATACATCGAAAATCCCCTTGGCTTGGATGTACCAAAACCCCGTTTTAGCTGGAATTTTACCTCAAAAAGTAAAAACCAATCACAATCCGCTTATGAATTGGTAGTGGGTGAGAATGGGCAAGATGTACAGAATGGGAAAGGCGCAGCGTGGCAATCGAGTAAAGTGAATAGCTCTGAAAGCCTGCACATCACATACAATGGCGCAGCTTTAAAGCCGTTTACAAAATACTTTTGGCGAGTAAAAGTGTACGATAAAGACAATATTTCTTCTGATTGGAGTACACCCGCTACATTTGAAACAGCCGCTTTACAGCCTTCAGATTGGAAAGCCCAATGGATTGGCGATGGCAGTAAACAGTTTACAAAAGATGAGGATTTTTATCAAAATGACCCGATGCCCCTTTTTAAAAAAGCATTTAAAACCACTAAAAAAATAGCTTCCTCTCGGCTTTATATTTCGGGATTGGGGTATTATGAAGCCTTTTTAAACGATAGAAAAATAGGTGATAATGTGCTTGACCCAGGGTTTACGGCGTATAAAAAGCAAGTTTTATATACCACTTATGATATTACGGAGATGCTTCAAAATGGCGATAACACGCTCGGCATTATGCTCGGAAATGGGTGGTACAATCCCCTACCCCTTCGGTTATTTGGAAAATTTAACCTGCGTGACCATCAATTGACGGGAAGACCTATCGTAAAAGCGCAGGTTTTGATTCGCTATTCTGACGGCAGTTTTGATACTTTTGGAACGGATGAAACGTGGGAAACAGCAACGGGAGCCGTTATAAAAAACAATATTTATTTGGGTGAAACCTATGATGCTCGATTGGAAAAAAGTTTTTCATCTCCAAATGGTTGGAAAAAAGCAAGTTTGGCTCAAAATCCAACGGGGGTTTTGACGGCTCAAATGCAACCACCTATTCGCGTCACTAAAATTGTAAAACCCATTTCAATAAAAGAAGTGGGAAAAGATACTTTTATAGTGGATATGGGGCAGAATTTTGCGGGCGTCGCGCGAATAAAAGTAAAAGGAACGGCAGGTAATAAAGTGTTATTGCGCTACGGCGAACTCATTTATCCAGATGGTAGATTGAATTTTTGGACATCCGTAGCGGGTCAAATAAAAGAACCTTGGAATCTGAGAGGAGGACCCGGTGCACCTAAAACGGCTTTTCAACAAGATGAATATATTTTAAAAGGCGCGGGTGAAGAGGTTTGGAGTCCGCGTTTTACATTTCACAGTTTTAGGTATGTCCAGATAACTGGCTGGCAAGGCAAACCCACTTTGAATGATATTGAAGGCTTGCGGATGAACACTGACCTCACTCAAAATGGCAGTTTTAGTTGCTCCAATGATATGTTTAATCGCTTGCATGATGTCATTCAATGGACTTTTTTAAGCAATATTTTTAGCGTGCAATCGGATTGCCCTGCCCGTGAAAAACTGGGTTATGGAGCTGATATAGTCGCTACTACTGAGGGGTATATCTACAATTACGATGTTGCTAATTTTTATAAAAAAGCCGTTCAAGATTTTGCCAATGACCAGCAAGATGATGGTGGTATTACCGAAACTGCCCCTTATGTGGGCATTGCGGATAGGGGTTATGGAGGCAAATCGGGTCCTTTGGGTTGGCAACTGGCTTTTCCTTTTTTACAGAAAAAACTGTATGAGTACTACGGCGATAAAAAGGTGATTGAAGAATATTATCCTACCGTGAAAAGGCAAATGGATTTTCTGCAATCGAAAGCCATTCATGGGCTTTTTCATTGGGATATTAGCGACCACGAAGCACTTGACCCTCGCCCCGAAGCCTTTACCGCCGCCGCTTTTTACTACCACCATGCGGTTTTGGCGACTGAATTTGCTAGTATTTTAGGGAATAAAACGGATTCTGTTGCTTATTCAAAACTAGCCAATACTATAAAAAAGGCAATTATAGCCAAATACTACGTGCCTCCAACGGGCCGCTTTGATAATGCTACGCAATCGGCTCAAACTTTCGCGCTCTGGTATGATTTTTCACCCCAAAAAGACTCTACTTTCAAGGTTTTAATGCAAGAATATGAGCGACATAAATGGCACATTTCGGGCGGTATTTTCAGCACTAAAATGATGTTTGATATACTCCGTGAAAACGATAGAAATGATATAGCCTACACCATCGCCAATCAAAGAGACTTCCCCGGCTGGGCTTATATGCTATCAAAAGGCGCAACCACGCTTTGGGAATCGTGGGCATTTTCCGACAATGTATATTCTCAAAATCACCCCATGTTTGGGTCAATTGATGAGTGGTTTTATAAGTCACTTTTAGGCATAAATGCGGCTGCCCCTGCCTTTTCAAAAATCATCATCAAGCCTCAACCTGCGGAATTGACATCTGCAAAAGGCAGTTATGAATCCGTTCGAGGTACTATTGTCAGTGATTGGAAAAAAGAAGGCAATAGCTTTATTTTAAAAGTCACCATTCCCGTCAATACGACCGCTGAAATCTGGATTCCGGCAAAGGAAAATGCCGTAATTACTGAGATCTCTGACCCCGAAACCTCGCGGGGGGGTAAAGTTATTCAAGCTACACGCTATGAAAAAGGCTATGCGGTGGTGGCTGTGGGTTCGGGGGAATATTTATTTAAGAGTGAGTAGTTTTTCCGCCACGACAGGCTTGTTTGTTGCCCTCCCTTTTACACTTTTACCACTTTTTATTAATTACCACCCGAAATATCGTCAAATTTCTGAAACGAGTTTTAGTGAATTTACATAATCTGTATCAAATACTATTATTCTAATTTCAGACGTGACGAATGTCATTTCTCCATCCCAATTACCTTTTGTATTTAAATCGTCAATTATAACTTTTTTACTATCTATTGATTTTAACCGCCCTAAATAACAAGCATCTTCAGATTTAGTCTCAATTTGAAAAATGCCTAAATTTTTAGTAAGATATTTTAGTATCGTTTCAAGGTCGGAAATTGGAATAATATCTTTTTCCGTAGGTTCAAGGCCTTTAAGTTTAATAACTTTTTCTTTCCATTTTTCATCAATATCTCTATTGAAACTTTCAATATTCGTATTTCTAACAACAATATATCCATCAATTAAATAATCAACTGGATTATTTTTCATCAAAATCCAATCTTCGTTATAATCAATAACGTAACCATTAATTGCTTTTTTTCTATCGGTGAACTTTATCGAGATTAACTGTTTTATATATTTTTTCTTTCCCATTCGTATTTTAGATTTTATAATTAATTGATTATCAAGCATTTTAACATCAATTTACTTCCTTTCGTTTAATAGAAGAACGGATGCCTTTTTTGGTTGTAGGAACATAAAACATTGCCGCACCTTTCATCAAGCTAATGACAGTTTACAGTTTGACGCAATAATATGATTTCACAATAGTCATTTTAAAAGGAGAGTATGTTATGCTGAAGCTGAAACAAATATATAAAACATTTCAATTACTTGAATTTTGGATTTAGTTAATCTTTTTCGATGATACATAATGCCAATTCCGCATTTCAAACAAACCACGCCAAAACCAAAACACCTACCAAACCCATCACCGAAACGAGCGTATCCATTACTGACCATGTTTTAATAGTATCTTTTAAAGATAGTTGAAAATACTCTTTAAAAAGCCAAAAACCCGTGTCGTTGACGTGCGAAAACATCATACTGCCTGCCCCAATGCTCAAAACCATCAAATTGGCATTAACTGAAACGGTTGCCATCATGGGCGCAATAAAACCCGCCGTAGTAATACCCGAAACCGTCGAAGAGCCTACGCACACGCGAATAATAGCTGCAATACCCCAACCCAAAACGTAAGGATTCAAATCAGAATGTTGCATAAAATCGGCAATGGTTTGAGACACACCGCCATCGGTGAGTATTTGTTTTAAAGCACCCGCCCCGCCAAATATGAGGAAAAGGGAAGCCACATCTTTAACCGCATCCGTGAAAAAGAGGGTAATTTCCTTATTGCTTTTCCCTTTAAAATTGCCTAAAGTGAATGACGCAAATAAAACGGCTATCAAAAGGCTCACTGTCGCATCGCCAATAAATAAGAAAAAATCTTTTAAAAAACTTCCATCCGCTAAATAAGGTGTGGCGACAGAACTAACGCCAATCAATAAAATCGGCAATAAAACGGTCAATATACTGAGGGGGGGTGATGGGAGTTGTTCAGCCGGCATTTGTGGCGCGATGAACGATAAATTGGGGGACGTAATGTAGCCTTTCACCGTTGCGCCGTACAAACCACCCGAAATTAAAATAGCTGGAATGGATATAATGATGCCGTAAAATAAGGTCAATCCCATATCCGCATTCAATTGTTTTACTAAGAAAAGTGGTGCAGGATGCGGTGGCAAATACCCTTGAGTAACAGATAAAGACGCCAATAAAGGCAGACCCACGTACACCGCTGAAAGGTTGTACCGATGCGCTACCGTTATCGCCAAAGGCACAATGAGCATAAAACCAACCGAATAAAACAAGGGCAATCCAACAATAAAACCCGTGAACATAAACGCCCATCGGATGTGCTTGACCCCCACCCACTCAATCATTTTAGAAGAGATTTGTTGTGCTGCTCCGCTTACGGCAATCAATTTTCCGAGCATCGCACCCAAAGCGATAATGCCCACTATTGAGCCTAATGTGCTGCCAATACCATTTTGAACGGCTTTCATCAATGCCTCAGGTTTCATTCCCAACGCCAAACCAATGCCCATTGAGACAATTAAAAACGCCAAAAAGGTATGTATTCTGAAATACGAAATCAGGAATACCAACAGTAAAATGCCTGTAACAGTGATAAAAATTGCCATTAAAACCTTATTTTACTATATTTTTTACCTTGCTTCTTGTCCTGCTGAGCGCAGCGAAAGCATCTGAATATATACCTTTTTTGAAATCATACATAAAAGTTATTAAGCCACGAACCTGCCTTTGTCGGCAGACAGGTTCATCGGATTACACGAATGACACTAATTTAGATGTTGACAGAATTAAAGCGAATGACACTAAAATTGCCCTTAAGGGCAATTTATTCGTGAAATTAGTTAAAATTGTCAACACGTAAATTAGTGTAATTCGTGTAATCCGATGAATTCGTGGTTCAAAATACCTAATTTAGCTTTTATGTATGGTTTTAAAATACCTTTTATGGGTTATTCAGATACTTTCCCCCGAGGACTCGGGGTCAGTATGACAACCACTATTTAATCTCAAATGCATATTTCCCCGAGACCAACTGTATTTTATAAGCATTATCCTTTGAAACGGGTATTAATTTTTGATTTTTAAGGATATTTTGACCTGTTTTAATAGATAATCGCAAAGTAGCCGTTGAGTTAGGCGGAACCGTCACTTGATACATGATTTTACCATTCTCCTTTTTCCAAGAAGATTCAATCAAGCCCGTTGGTGCATTAAAACTGGCTTGAAATTCATTCAAACCCTTCACAAAATGCGGTTCAAGGAGTATGTTTTTAAAACCCGGATTTTGGGTATCAGGCTTGATGCCTGCTAAGGCTTTATACATCCACGCCCCCACCTCGCCAAACATGATGTGGTTCAAAGAAATATCAGATTTGGCATCAATGGGCCAATTTTCATACAAAGTCGTTGCGCCATCTACCATCCACCAACCCCACGATGGGAACGTTTCTTGAGCCGCCACTTTGTAAGCCAAATCCGCATGTCCGTTTTCACTCAAAGCATTTAAAATGGCTTTTGTTCCCAATAAACCGACATCCAAATGGCTATCATCGGCTTCTACCCTCTTCGCCAAATTGGTGGCAATAATGCTTTTCATTTCTGTAGGCACAAGTCCCCATTGCAGCGGAACGCTTAATTCGGTTTGTAATCCTGTGCCGTAAATACCCTTTGTTTTATCCAAATATTTAGCATTAAAAGCCGTCTTAATTTTATCTGCCAATTTGGAATATTTCTCAAAATCAGCAGTTTTACCCAATAATTGCGCTGTTTTAGCTAAAATAGTCGCATCCACGAAATAATAAGCCGATGAAGTAAACTCCACGGGCGTTTGTGATTTCACGGGCACCCAATCACCCAAGCCCCAAAATGTCAATCCCTCTGGAGCAAGGGTTGTGATGTGGTCAACGTAGCGTTTCATGTTTTCATAATTGTCAATTAGTGGCTTTTTATCGCCATAAAATAAGTACAAATTCCACGGAATAATAGCAATCGTACTCGTCCAATCGGGTCCATTCGCCCATTCGTAACCCCAACCGCTCGTGGGAATAATGGCGGGCAAAACGCCATTGGATTGCTGCTCGTCACGGTGGTCGGCGAGCCATTTTTCGTATATCGTAAAACCATCAAAATTATACAAACCCGTTTCGCTGGCAATGTGCGCATCGCCCGTCCAACCATTTTTCTCCCGCTGCGGGCAGTCCGTTGGGTAGCCAAAAAGATTGGATAAATAGGCATTATTCGTTGCTGCCCATATTTTATTCAAAGTCGGGTTTGATGAACTAATCTGCCCAATCGGTGGCACATCGCTGTGCATAAAATACCCTTTTAGACTTTCTTTTGTCAACTCAATCGGCTGGTCGCTCGTCACCTCCACGTATTGAAAACCTTTGTAATTGAATTTAGGCATGAATGTTTCCTCGCCTTTACCGCTTAAAATAAAAATATCCGTTTGAAAAGGGTCAGAATCATCTTTTGGGCGATAATGAACATCAATATTGGACATATCCGTATGCCCATTGTCATAAATTCTCTCCGTGTGTCTCAGTTTAATCACCGTTCCAGCCTCACCTTTTACCATGATTTTACTGACGCCCGAAATATTTCTGCCGAGGTCAAAAACGTAGTTTTTATCGCTGAATCGTTGCATTTTTTTACTTAAAACCTCGTCCACATCTCTAATCGGGTACATGGCTTGTGCTACGATATTATTCGACGGGGCAGAGCGAAAAACGACTCTTTTCCAAGCCGTATCCACAAAATTGGGCGTATCCCAACCTTTTTGCTCCAAGCGAGCATCATAATGTTCGGCGGTGTAAATGCTATTAAAAATGACGGGACTGGCGGAAGTTTTCCATGTTTCACTCGTCCCTATGACATCCGTGCTGCCATCATCATATTTTATCCGAATATCCATGCAAAACGCTGGACGAGCCCGCCACGGAGCTTTATCAAAATACCAAACCGCCGTTGATTGGTGATTGAACCAACCGTTGCCCAATAAAACGCCCACCGCATTTTTACCTTGTTGCAAATGCGGTGTAACATCGTGCGTCACGTACAAAATGCGCCTATCAAATCGGGTGTACATCGGGTCAAGGCGGTGATTACCCACTTTTTGACCATTAATGGATAGCTCATACAAACCCGCCACCGCAATATATGCCCTTGCCGAAACGATTTTTTTAGATACCGGAATCTCTTTTCTGAAATATGGCGCGTTCTTGTTCTCAATATCTCTGGAATCACAAATCCACGCTCCTTGCCAATTAAAAACACCCATCATGCCCATTTCAAAAGTCGAAATAGGTGTTTTTAGGCTTATTTTACCCATTTTATCCCACGTCACTACCCGCCAAAAGTATTTGGTAAAAGGCTTCAAAGTTTTGCCTTTATAGGTGGCTATTTGAATATTTGACACGATTTTAGCCGTTTGCCAAATATCGCCCACACCTTTTAAAACTTGCATTGAGTCCGTTCCGACAATGATTTGATAGGCTGATTGCGTCGTTTCCGAACGCCAAGCCAAGCGCGGATTGGGTGCATCAATGCCAATGGGATTGGTCAAATGCTCACATTCTAAGTCTTTTACTTGGGCAAAAACCAAGACAGAATTAAGCAAAATGCCTAAAAAGAGATTTATTTTTATTAAAAATCTGGTTGGTTTCATTGAGAGGGATATTAAATTAAACAAAAGGGGAATTTGTAAACTCCCCTTTTGCAAAATGTACGATTAGGTATGGTTATTAAAATTTTAAAATCACACTCGGATTCATCGGATAACGCCCGAAATCTTCGCCGTAAATAGCGACGCCCCCCTCAGTATCCGACTGAATTTTTAAGGTTAAAAAGCCCTGACTCGCCGCTTTTTTCAAATCCGCTCTTGAAATCGGTATTTTAATTAAATAGCCATACGAGCCCGCTTCACGTAATTTTTTATCTTTTAATTGGCTATTCCACGATAAAACGCCGCGGTGATCGGCAGGGTCATCCGCTAAAGTGACCGTTTTTGCTTTCACGCCATTGATAAAAACGCTGATTACTGAGGGGGTCTTCGTTTCATCGGTCATGGGGTAAGCATTCGGATTTTTGTGCGGAGAAACCCTTGCCCCAAGCA
>JANMYC010001432.1:0-6473 GCA_031381715.1 Saprospiraceae bacterium | reverse complement strand
GCCACTGATTACACTGAAATCGACTGATTTTACACTGATTTATACGTAATTTTTTAAAAATCAGTGTAAATCAGTCAATATCTGTAAAATCAGTGGCTAAACGGAGCGCAAGCGACTATATGACTAAGTAATTACGATATTTTAATTAAAAATTAATTAAAAAATTTCTACACCTGCGAAATGGAATGCACCTTCAATAGCTGCATTTTCATCGCTATCTGAACCATGAACGGCATTTTCGCCGATGCTTTTAGCAAATTTTGCGCGAATCGTACCTGGGGCTGCATTTGCCGGATTTGTTGCACCGATAAGAGTACGGAAATCTTCAACTGCATTTTCTTTTTCAAGAATAGCCGCTACGATGGGCCCACGAGACATGAATTCAACCAATTCGCCATAAAAAGGACGCTCTTTGTGCACTGCATAAAATTCACCCGCTTTTTCTACTGAAAGCTTAGTGTATTTCATTGCGACAATTTTAAAACCAGCCGCATTGATGTCATGTAAAATACCACCAATATTTCCTGCTTCTATTGCATCAGGTTTTAACATTGTGAAAGTTCTGTTGCCAGCCATAATTATTTTATTTTATTGATAATGAAAATATTACGATTATAAATTAAATCTAATGTTTGATTAATTCCTTTTTAATTTCTAAAAGTGGCGCAAAATTAATCTTTTTTATCAAGATTTCAAATTTCAGATTCCAAATTCCAAGTCTCAGAATTAACGCTTGGAATTTGGAATTTGGAATCTGAAATTTGAAATCAATAATTCAAATGCACCCAAGTCAATATTTTTTCTACTTCTTTTCGTACACTTGAGGTCGGTTTATTAAAATTATTATTCATAAAACTGAAAATGAGCAATTTGCCTTTTTGCGTTTTTAGATAGCCACTTAAGTTATAAACGCCGCTCATTGAGCCCGATTTCGCAAAAATAAACGGTTGATTAGTCGGAAATGAACTACTTAAAGTCCCCTGACCGCTTGTTGATAAAAGTGAAAAAAGCTTGTCTTGAGGGAGTTCTACGTAGGTTTTTTCTAATAGTTTAACTGTTGCGCGGGGAGTAAAAAGATTGTAACGGGAAAGCCCCGAGCCATCAATCCATTTGGGTGCGTCAGGCAAATCCTTTAGATGTTTTTCTTTAATTTGAGAAATGGAAAAAGATGAATTAATGCTATCTTTTAATGTAGAACTACACAATAAAAGGAGCTGTTCAGCGAGCATATTATCACTAATTTGAAGCATTTGACGATAAATGGGTTCAATCGGCATACTAAAAAGCGTGAGCGCATCCAATGGAACGGGCGTTTTTAGAAGTCCCACCGCCTGTTTTAAAGTATCAGAAAGCATTTTTTGAGTCAATAAAAAGGATGTTTTATAGGGAATCTCTTGGTCATACTTCGTTTTTTGAAGAATATACTGAGGGGTATTGAACTGATTATTATTGATGTCTCTTTTGATAAACGTCCCACTATTAGAAGAGGTTTTAATAGAATCTTTAAAAAAAGAGGGATAAAATGACAGTTTTTTATCCATAACATTAAAACGTATTACATTTCCATACATCGGAAAAGGGGTCAATTCCGTCTGGTAATTATCGTTATAATCATCCCAAGCCCAACCTTCCCCGTAGATTTCATTGGTGAAATTGCCCACGGAAAAGAAGATTTTTTTATCTTTAAAAGATTTGAAAAAATCCATCACCCGCGTTTCATTTTTAAAATCGGGATGTAAAAACGAAGGGTCGCCCGTACCCCAAAAGATGAGCGAATCACCTTGCACCACATAGCGCAAAGCCGGGATAGAATCACCCAAAGTTTTTAAACAGGCATAAAAAGTATAGAGTTTGGTATTAGAAGCAGGCGTAAAATAGCGATTAACGTTCTGCTCAAAAAGCGATTGCTTTTTTTCAAAATCATATAAAAAAAGACCCGTAAAACTTTGAGCTAAAACGGAAGAAGTATCCATCAAACTGGCAACCGTAGTGGGACTGGTGGTGGCTTTTTTGGATGTATTACAGGATATTGCAAAAATTGCTAATACACATAAGGTGAATAATGAGCGATTCATTTGAGCTATTGTTTAAATGTTATCAGCTCAAAATTAAGGAACTACTTCTAAATGAAACGTGATTTTATAAAATATTAAAATTTGTGCTTGAAAATTGCTTAAAAGTGGCCTTTATACTGAGGGGTATAAAAAAAAGTGTACAAATGAACTTGTACACTTTTTAATTCCCAAAAGAGATATGTTGATTTTTATTTGAATGGATTAGCGAATTTTTCATCTCTAACCAAAGTTTCGTCAGTCGTTAATTTTAAAAACGCCACCAAGTTTTCTTTTTCAGTTTTGGTGAGGTTAAGGGCTTTAAAATCGGTTCCGCCTGTACCGACTCCACAACTCCAGCAATCTCTACTTGGAGATCCAATACTAACACCGACATTTCCATTGTTAGTGTTCAATCCTCCGTTACCATGCCACAAAAAACCACGTAAAACACTGGATAAATTAGTGTGATTCTGAACGCCTGAGTTGTAATGTTCCACTACATCTTCCAATGTTTTAAATCTACCATCATGCATGTATGGTGCAGTGAGTGCAACATTCCGTAAAGAGGGCACTTTGAAAAAGCCGTTTAAGGTGTTCTCTCCTGATTGTGTACCCATACCATTATCTTTATAGTTCATATCAAGACCAATATTGGCGATACTACCATTATTTAAATCATTTCCGTTATGGCAACCAGAACATTGAAGTTGATTGAAAAACAGATTCCATCCCCCAGTTTCACTTTCATTCATAACACCCCATGCTCCTCTACGTACGGCATCAAACTTTGAATTAGAGGAAGAAATAGACCTCACAAACTGAGCCAATGCTTTTGTGATTCGCTCTTGAGTAATCTCTTGATTACCAAATGCTTTTTGAAAAAGAGCAGGATAATATGAAGTGCGGTTGAGTTTTTTTAATAAATTTTCTGTATTATCTAAACCCATTTCAACATGGTTAGCAACTGGTTGTAACACTAAATCCTCGAGGGTTTTAGCTCGTGAATCCCAAAATAACCCAGAATCATCGGATAAATTGACCAAAGGTAAGCTGTTGCGAGTAGTTCGTCCACCCTTGAATCCTTCACTGGTGGCTGTAACATCAGCAAAGCCATTCTCTTGTTTGTGGCATGATGCACAAGCAATGGTATTATTGATAGATAAATTTTTATCATAGAATAATACGCGCCCTAAGGTAGCTCCCTCGTTGGTTATTGGGTTTTGGGGATTTTGCCTTATTGAGCCGTTCAAGTAGTTGTAAGGAGTAGTGGGTAATTTCAGAGTATCCACCTCATAGGTATCTTCCTTCTTTTGACAGCTTGTATAAACTAAAACGGCAGCGAAGGTGCAGAGCAATAGCGTAGTAATGCGTGAAGTTTGCATGAGATATATTAGATTGAGTGTCGAGAAAAATTTATTATCCCTCCAAAGATATACTCTTTTATCCTATAATCAAAATAGGTATGTAATATAAATTACTGAGGGGGCAATAAAGTCCAATTTATGCGTCTTCAAATTCAATCCTTTTTCATTAAAATCTACATTCTTTGAAAATTTTGCGCCCTCACCGAAAATAGTGTAACGATAGCGAATAGAGGTCTCTGTTGAAAGAGCAATATTTTCCCATAATTTAAAACGGAAGCCTGCCACGGGAGCAACTCCTATAACCCAAGAACGATCAGAAATGGTGACAAAATCAAACCCTGAATTAGCGTGAATGGTCAAATCATTTAAGCCGCCCAATAAATCTACGCCATAGTATACATCACATTTTTTATTGAGTTTTCGCTGCCATTCATAGCCAACCCGCAATTGGTAATCATTGTTGTTTTTTATTTTATAATCGGCTGTCTTACTACTGCTCTCATTCTCAGAATTAATTTTCACGCCCAATCCTACGCGTAAAAAACCTTTTTTTAACTTGACTTTTGAAGTCAGATAATAAGGCGTTTCAAGTATGGTGGCAGTGGTATCATTGCTGCTTTTTGAACTAAAGTTAAGGAATTGCTTGAAAAATGCAGTTCCATTAACACCTACTTCGTATCGTGTTTGCTTAAAAGTACTATCCGTTTGGGCAATACAAACTGACGATAGGATTGAACAATATAGAAAGATGATAATATTCTTAGATTTCATTTTGAAATGTTTTAAAAGTGATTTTATTGTTAAAAATACTGAGGGGTAGGCTATAATTGTACTTTTTGTAAAATGGTTTGTTGACTTGAGTTGTTGGAACCCCCGAAGATGTAAGCCTTATTGTTATAGATAACAAAACGCCCGATTGCTTTAGTGCTTGTTATTTTGGAGATTTTACCACTGGGCAAATCATATTCTTCGAAACTATTAGAATTATTACCGTTAAAATTTTGACGTAAAGCATAACATTTGCTTTCGTCGGGCTTGAATGCGAAGTCAATATAGTTTTGAAAAAATATATTCAATGGTTTACTAACATTTAAAGGTTCAGTGAAGACCTGTCCACTGATAAGGTAAAAGTTCCCTTTTGATGATATTCTTATAGGTTGGAATGATGAGAAATTACTTGCGATTCTACCCAATAACTTGCGCTCAGAGAAGTTACCTTGAGCATCATAAAATAATCTTGCAACATTTGGGTTCGAGGAGTTTTCAAGTAGCAGAACACTGTTTGAATTGGATATTTTAGTCATAGATGAGCCCCCGTAGAAAAAAAAATTATCTATATTACTCGAGACGGTGTTGACTATTCTACGGTCTGATAAGCGTAACATTTGTAACTGCTTGCCAAACTCTTCCGCGTAAATACTAATGTATCCGTCGTTAGATCCCGTTGCATTGTACACGTTATACGTAAAATCAAGTACTGATTTCGTTTCTAACGTTTTGGCATCAAGAAAACTCATTCTCCTGTTACCCGAATTAATCTGAATTATTTCAGGGTTATCACCTTTATTACTGGCGAAGAATGTGCGGCTTGAGCTGAATGTGGGTGCACTCCTTGCTAATATACTATCTTTGGATAGGTCGTACAAAAGTAATTGGCCTGTGTTTGACGAGATAAAATATACTAGATTGGGGTTGTACTCATCCTGTATTATTTCGCTGGGCACGGGAATGTTTAAAAAACTCAAATCGCTGTTGTAAACATGGTTGTTACTGCTTAAAATTCTGTTCTTCAAACGCACAAATACCTTATAATATAATTTGTTTACAAACGAGTTTGTTGAAAAATCAATAAAGTCTGAGGTTTTAGCATTGGAAATTCTGCCAATTATAAATGCTCCATTAATATTATTCAACTCGTTAAAGCTGGTAATGGAATCTTTACTCGAGCGTACCAATACATACTCCAGAAAATCAGAGCTTTCTAATTTCGTCCAGCTGATTTTTGTTCCTCCCAAAGTATCAACTGATTTAATTGAAATGGGAAAAGCGTCGAATGTATCATTTTCTTTTTTACAAGAAGTTTGTGATACTAAAATACATATGGCGATGAAAGCCAAGATTGTGGTGTTGAGAAGTTTCATGATTTTGAATTTTTTAATTTTGTGATGTTTTAAATTCTAACGTGAACATTCTCAACTTGTTGAGTTGTAAGTGTTAAAGTTTAAAAAATATTAAACCGCTCATTAAAATTCTTCTTATGATACTCAACTCATGAAACAATACTCGTCAAAGCTTTCACAAATGTATCCAATTCGTCAGTAGTGGTATAGAGATGAGGGGTCACGCGCACGCCTTGAACATTAGCATAATCAATCGCTACAGTCCATATTTTGTATTTTTCCAAGAGGGTTTTAGCCAGTTCAGCGGGTTTTAAGTTGGAGACTCCGACATTAGCAATTCCACAGGCGCGTTGCGAATCGGCGGATGTATTGACGTTGATGCCTTTGGTGTTGCGTACTTTTTTAGTCCAATATTCCTGTAAAAAACGCATACGGGCTTCCTTGCGCTGAATGCCTATTTTTTCATGAAAAGCAATCGCATCAGCAATGGTCAAATCAGTATGGACGGGGTGCGTACCCGTGTGATTGAGTTTCCGAATATCATCGTCAGGGTAGCCTGTATCAGCAAATAAGCCCCAAATATTCTTGATTTTCTCTTTTTTAACGTATAAAATACCTACTCCAAGCGGACAACCAAGCCATTTATGCATACTTGAGGCGTAATAATCACAACCCAAATCAGTGATTTTAAAATCAATATGAGCGAATGCATGAGCCCCATCCACGATGACTTCCACGCCGTGCCGATGCGCCATATCACATATTTTTTTAATCGGTAAAATATGCCCTGTGATGTTTATCATGTGGCAGCACATCAATAAACGGGTTTTGGGTGTAATCGCTTTTTCATATAAATTCACGATTTCTTCATCCGATTGTGGGTGATTGGGTATCGAAATGACTTTGTTTACAATGCCATATCTGCGCGCCTGTTG
>JANMYC010001410.1:0-5380 GCA_031381715.1 Saprospiraceae bacterium | reverse complement strand
CTTGATTATCAAACAGATAGTCAAGCGTCTGGATGTGAAAGGGGGGAAAATACTGAGGGGGTAACAACAGAACTCTTCTTTCTCCCTCCAAAAAAACTTTTCAAAGCTGGCATGAAAGGTGGCGTTTTGAGCTAAAATAATCTTTCAATTATGCTTAAATGTGGATACAGATATATGGTAAATATCCCCAGGAGGTCGTTTATCTTTTGCGAAATTGGGAACAATACCAGGACGTTCAGATGTCCAATACAATGTTTTCCCATAAGGCGAAAATGAAGGCGCAAAATCCGCTCGGGCAGAATTAATGGGTGCAGGTAAGCCTTCTGGTTTTGACCAACTGCCATCTGTTTGACGATAACAGATAAATAAATCTGCATCTCCAACGCCGCCCATTTGTCCCGATGCAAAAACAAGCATCGTTTCACCAGGTGAAATTGCTGGATTGATAATACGGGCAGTATCCGTTTCTAAATTTAATGGGGTAGCTTTTTGATAGACCCCATTCAAATTTTTTGAATAGAAAATGCCTGTTTTACCTGCAATAAATCGTGCAAAATATAAATTCCCATTGCGACTTACCGAAACAAACACCTCATCGTCATTGCCATTGACTTCTATACTGAGGGGTGTCGGTTTTTGCCATTTTTTGCCTTTGTATGCACTTACCCAAATATTATAATCTTTTGATTTTGAAGCATTTAGAGTACGTAATGTAGAGAAAAACACCTGTTTGCCATTGGGGGCGATGAAGGGGTCTATTTCTCTGAAACTGGTATCTGTAAAAGCGGCAAAAGTGCTTTTTTGCCATTTTTTGCCATTCTTATCCGTTTGCATCAAATAGATTGCACTGCGGTCGGGTGACGTGCGGTTGAAGAAAAAAGTTTTACCATTGGGGGTGATGGTTGACGCAAATTCTGGAAATTCTGAACTCACTATTTGTGGAAGAAATAGGGTTGGTGTATCCTGTGCTGTCAAATTTGAACAACTTATAAATAAAAAGACAATCTTGAAAAAATATTTCATACGATTTTTTTTATGTTCTATACTCTAATGACAACAAAAGTAAAATACTTTTAAAAAGAAAATTTTTTTTTAATGAAAGATAATTTATGGAAGGCTATGGACGACTATTTTTGAGTTTGCAGGGCATTTTTTCCCTAATTAATTGTCGTCTGTCAACTTTTATGCGTTTTGGATAACTTATGTCTAAATACTGAGGGGTCGCTCAAACGCTCAACCGCTTGATTATCAAACAGATAGTCAAGCGTTTTGGCGTTAAAAAAAGTAAAAATACTCAGGGATGTAAAAACCTAAAAAAAATATTTCCCAAATTCTCGACCGTTTTATTTTGCTAAACAGTCAAAGCTGTATTAATCAAAATAAAAAGCAAAGTAAAATGGTAAATTTGAAAAACAAAATCGCTGTGGTATTCGCAGCATCGGGCGCAATTGCGGGTGCAGTTGCCCAATCATTGGCACAAAATGGGGCTAAAGTCTATGTTACAGGCAAAGACTTTGATGAAGTTGCCATGTTAGCCCATGACATCAAACAACAGGGCGGTTGGGCAGAACCTCACAAAGTTGATGCTTTAAATGAAAACGATATTGATGCTGTTTTCAAAAAAATTGTTTCTGAAAATGGTCAAATTGACATCGTTTTCAATGGTATTGGCATAAGACCAAGCCAAAGTCAATATGGTACACCTTCCACGGTTGTGACGTATGAAAATTTCTTGAAGCCTTTAACCACAATTGTTGGCTCTCAATTTTTGACCTCTCGGGCTGCCGCAAAATACATGACAGAAACAAAAACACAAGGCACCATTCTTATGCTTACTTCCAGCCTTTCTCGTTCTAAAATCCCTTTTATGGCTGGTGTAACAGCCGCAAGTACGGGCGTTGAAGGACTTACGCGTTGTCTTGCAGCTGAATTTGGCATGATGGGCATAAAAGTTATTTGCATTAATCCAACTGGATTGAGCGAAACGAGAACCATTCAAGAGACAAGTGCTGCCAATGCTGCCACAATTGGCATCCCCGTAGAAGCCTTTGCAGGCGAATTAAACAAAGGCTACTTAACGGGACAAAGACCTTCGTTGTCGCAAGTTGGAGAGGTTGCGGCATTTTTGGTGTCGGATGCAGGTGCGGTGTTAAACAGCCACATTGTTGATGTGGATTTTGGTTACAGAGGCGTAATTTGATTTTTAAACAATCAAAACCGCCAACGTTAGGGAAATTTTTTTGACGTTTCCCTAACGTTTTTTCACAAAAAAGTCTAAGAATTCGTATTTTTTAAATCATTTTATACAGAAATTTCATGAAAAATAAAAAAGCCATTATAAAGGGGTTTGGCAAACCCAGCGTTATCAAAATCGTTGAAGAAAATTTGCCTGAACCCCACGCGGGTGAGGCACGTATAAAAATTGAAGCCTCAACCGTTTCGTCAACCGATATTTTTATTCGCAAAGGGATTTATCCTCTGTTGAAACAAAAACCGCCTTTTACTTTGGGCTACGATTTTGTGGGTATTGTGGATAAAATTGGCAGAGGTGTAACCCATGTAAAGGTTGGCGATAGGGTTTGCAGCATTGTTATGGTGGGTGGAAATGCCCAATTTATTGCACAAAAGCCACCGAATTAACGCTTATTCCTAATAATGTGGCAGCAAATCAAGCGGCTTGCTTGGCTTTATCAGGCATTACAGCTTACCAAATGTTTACGCATTTTGCAAAAGTACAACAAGGACAACGGCTATTAATTCACGGCGGAAGTGGTGCGGTGGGCAATACACTTTTGCAATTGGGTAAACGTTATAATTGCCAAATGGTGGCAACGGCTTCGGCAAACAAACACGATTTGATTAAAACGTATGGGGCAATTCCGATTGATTACAATGCGCCCAATTATTTTTCAGAATTAGAAAAACATTCGGCTAATGGGTTTGATGCCGTTTTTGATTTTACCAATCAAAAAAGTTTTAACATGTCTATGAAATTACTGAAAAAAGGCGGTACTTTGGTCACATACGCCGTTTTTTCTTCGTCTTTAAAAATTGAAAAGAAAACTTTTTTCAATTTTATGTCTTTTGGAATGGACTTTGGAAAAATGATGCTAAAATTGGCGTATTGGAACAAATTCAGTGGCAAAAAAGCCGTTTTTTATGGTAGTAGTGATAGTAAAAAAGCTGAACCTATAAGGTATCAACAAGATATGTACACCCTATTTGATTTGCTAAAAAACAATCAACTCATCCCCACTATCTACAAAATTATGTCCTTAAATGATGTGGAAAAAGCGCACCAACTTTTGCAAGACGGCAAAGTGCAGGGGCAAATTATTATTTCAAATAGTTAAATTTTATTGATGGAAAATACGCCCGAGCAAACCTTGAAATTGGCGATGAATGGGGATATAAATGCCTTTCAAAAACTGTTTGCCGAATTTCAAAACCCTTTAAAATCCTATCTTTATCGCTTGCTGGCAGACAGAAACGATGCAGAAGATTTGACGCACGACACGTTCGTAAAAGCGTTTGATAAAATTTCAGTTTTCAAGGGCAATGCGTCTTTAAAAACATGGGTTTTTACCATCGCTACACATTTAGCGTATGACTATTTGAAAATGCAAAAACGCTGGCTGCCCACTGCACAAGACAAATCAAAAGAATTTGCACTAAGTCATAAAGCCATCGGGCAGGCTTTTCACATCGTCAACCAAGCAAGTGGAGAGGGGGCGTATGACATCAAAGAGCATATTGATTTTTGTTTTACCTGTATGTCAAAAACGTTACCGATAGAAAATCAAATCGCTTTGATATTGAAAGATATTTATGATTTTTCGGTAAAAGAAATTGCCCAAATATTAGAAAATACTGAGGGGGTCGTTAAGCATTTGCTTATTGATGCGCGTAAAACCATGACCACTATTTTTGACCATCGTTGTGCGCTCATCAATAAAAATGGTGTTTGTAATCAATGTTCCGAATTAAATGGCGTTTTTAATCCGAAGCAAAATCAGCAAGTCGCCTTGATGCAATTGGACTTGGTAAAAAAGTCTAAAAAATTCAACCGCGAGGAATTGTTTGAATTGCGCACTCAATTGGTAAAAGCCATTGACCCCATACGTAGCAAAGGGGCAGATTTGCAAGATATTATTATGCGTTGTACCCGACAAGCAATTGGGGAAATTGAGGGTTTGAATTGAGAAATACTGAGGGGTACCTTTTTCCTAATAGTCAATAACTCAAAGGACGTGGCATCTGCGAAGGCCAGCCTGAACTCACGCCCGGACCAAATTTAGATCGCAACAAATAATGACACGCCACGCTGCGATAATGTCGCCACTGCTCGGCTATTGCCAATAATTGCGCTTCGGTTGGTAATTCGGGCAATTGGTAAAGAAGCATCACGGCTTTTTTGACGGCAGGGTCGCCCACGCCCATGATGTCGGGGCGTTCTAAATGCCAAAATAAAAACTGTTCAGCTGTCCAATTGCCGATGCCTTTACGGCGGTTAATTGGAGGGTTATTTCTTCATCGGTTTTTTCAGCGATGGTATTGAGGTCTAATGTCTCCGCCACTACATTTTCAGCAAGGCTTATCAAATAATCCGCTTTTTTATAGGAATTAACCATTTGCTCTAATTCAGCTTTGGGTGTTGTCAATATCTGTTCGGGTGTTGGGCTTTCGTTGCCGTATTTTTCCCTCATATTTTTCAAGATATTAATGGTCACACGCTCGGCGTTGCGTTGCCCTATGATGCCAAAAACCAGCGTGCCAAAATGGTTTTGGGTGGATAACTCCAAGCGTCTTGACAAATCAAGGTCGCCTATTTCGTGGATAATAATAGCTAAAACCGCATCTGATTTCATTAGATACTGTTTAACTTGTTGAAAGTCAGTCATTTTATTAGATTTAAAAGGATTAGAAAAAGAAAATTGTGAAGTCGCTACGTACGGCTGTAAAACCAACAACCGACAATGCCACCGACCCAAAAACCGATGATAACAGAAGCCGATAAAGTCAAAAACAAGCTAAAAGGCAACAATCCCATGAAAGTAAAACCCAAACTAAAAAGCCGTGTTGGAATCAAAATAAGCAGGGTGGCGTAGAGCGCATTTTTGCGTGTTTCGCCTAAAATTGGGGTCATAAGCGCATACGCACCCACGAGAAAGATACCAAAAATGAGGTGAATAAATAAAAAGGCTCAATTATGATTTCAAGTTGCTACCAAAAGTCCGAATAAAGCGGAAAGAGCGACTTGACCTCGTTTTCTAATATTGTGCAAATATTCAAAGAAGCCCAAATAATAAGGGAGTCTTTCTTGAGAAATACCACGATGGGGTCTAAGCCACGGTCTTAACAAAGACCAAAAGCCTTCCAT
>JANMYC010001400.1:0-1987 GCA_031381715.1 Saprospiraceae bacterium | reverse complement strand
CTTTCGTTTGCGCTGTAACGGTCATAGTCAGTTTTCTCTTCTGTTATAAATATTTTAATGCACTCAAGATGGTTTTCTATGTAATGAACCACCAAATTATCGGGGTCATTTTTACGCAAATCAGCAATGAGTGAGTAGGCTTCATCAAATTTTAATGCCAGTGTTTTATCATAAGCTTTACGGGCTAAAGGCGTAAATTCAAACCGCCCAACAGCCAATAAATCACTGACAATCAATAGAATAGATAAAGTTAAAAATAGTTTTATGTTTTTCATTACTAAAATGAAATTAAATTTTTCAAGCGCTTAAAAATCGGAAGAATTTTGCTTAGAAATCTATGTTTTGAGTGCTGATACTGAGGGGTCTTAGTTAGTTGGGTTAAAATAATCAACATTTTCTTTTTTGAGTCGTCTCTTAAAATCATAGAAAATTCTTCGCTTCGCTCCGTATTTTTTATGATTTTAAGCCCAACAGAAAATGTCGATTATTTTTAAACGCCTACTTACTTCTGAGCATTGGCTACTAAATACGCTGCAACCGCTCCGAAAATAATATTGGGTACCCAGACCCCCACTATGGCAGGCACATCAGGCTGCATAGCAAACGTTACCGAAAACTTCGATAAAAAAATAAAAATTGCGCCTAAACCAATACCTATTGCTAAATGTAAACCGATTCCCCCGCGCACTTTACGAGCAGCTAATGCCATCCCGATGAGGGTCAAAATAATAATGGTGAAAGGTTCAGAAGTACGCCTTTGTACTTCTATCTCGTAAGGCTTTGTGTTGCCCATGCCACGCTCCTCCAGCTTATTTATTTCTTTTAAAAGTTCAGGAGTGGTGTACATTTCATTCTGATTATTAAAGCGGACAAAATCTTCGGGTTGAATATTTAAAGTTGTATCCAAAAATTGAATATTAATTTGTAAAGATTCATCCATGCCGTTGAGCGTTCTTCGTTGCACTTGCGTTAATTTCCACTTATTCGGATAGCCTTTCCATTCGGCATTTTCAGCTTTAATGATATGCCTTAATTCTCCTTTTTCGTATTGCTCAATTCTAAAATCCCGGGCAGTAGTATCACTTTTTCTAAAATAACCGATGAAAACCTTGGTATTAGCATCCAAAAACATGTGTATATTTTCAGTTTTGCCCTTATCGCTCGTTTTAGTGATATACGTATGTTCTATCCTTAGACGCTCTTTATTGCCTCTTGGTACAATTAAGTGATTTAAAAAAAGATGGGTAATCGCTATTAAGCCCCCAGCAATTAAATACGGGCGCATCAATCGCTGAAAACTAACTCCTGCATTGAAAATAGAAATTATCTCAGAATTAGATGCCATGCGCGAGGTAAAAAAGATTACTGAAATAAGCGCATACAACGGAAATAGGAGCGTACTGATATGTGGAATAAAATTTATATAATGCCCAAAAAATATTTCCTTTTTAGAGATTTCCCCTTTGGTAAAAACGTCGGCTTTTTCACTAAAATCAATAACACAGGCTATCAAAGTGAGTATCAACACAATGAAACCGAATGTAGTTAAGTATTTTTTTATGATATACTTATCTAAAATACTAATTCTTAAAAATTTAGACATCACAGCCTTTTATCAATCTACAATAAATAATTTAGCGCCCCCCTCAGTATAGGAGCGGTGCGCATCAGTTTTATCAGCAACTTGGTAAGTCATTCCTTGTTTTAGAACAAATGTTCTACCATCTTCAAGTTCAGTTGTCATTTCACCTTCTAAGCATAAAATGATATGCCCTTTACTACACCAGTGGTCAGCAAAATAGCCCGCTGAATATTCCACCATCCTAACCCGAATATTACCGAACTGCTTCGTGCGCCAATATGCCATACCGGTTTCACCTTTATGTTCAGTGATTTCTACATCATCCCAATCGGTTGTTTGAAAAGGTATATTTTCAATTATCATTTTATAATTATTAAAACAGCTCTCAGTTCAAAGATTACAGCT
>JANMYC010001356.1:0-1885 GCA_031381715.1 Saprospiraceae bacterium | reverse complement strand
CTGAAAGCTGCATTTTCTCTACCGAAAGCACTTTTAGCTGCTGCCAATTCACGATTTGAGAAGGCAATTTCTCTATTTCAGAAAAAACAGGCGTTTCTTTTTCAAAACGAACCTGTGTCCCTTCCGTCAACGTGACAGCAGCTTTAGGTGCATCATTATTAATAGTTGCTTTATATTCTACTTTTACTTTACCTTCTATGAGTGACACTTGCCCCACTTTACCATTCGCCGCACTTCGCGCCACGAATATGGTTCCCAAAGCAGTAGTCACCACATTGTCAGTTTTTACTCTAAAAGGGCGATTGGCATCATGCGCAACCTCAAATTTGGCTTCACCTTTCAATGTCACCACCCGTTCCGTTTTACCGAAATCATCTGCCATAGTCAATTCGCTACCTACTTTCAACTGCACTTTAGTTCCATCGGGCAATTTAAAAAACCGCACCAAAGCCCTTTTCAAAGGCTCTTCAATGGGGTTTTCGGTCGCTGATACTGAGGGGGGGGTCACATCATTTGATTCCTGTGTTTTAAATAAAAATAGACTGGCACTTATCGCCAACGCGATTGATGCCGCCACTGCATATCGCCACCAATAAACTCGGCGAGTTGTGGGTTCTATTGAAATAGCTTTTGCGGACTCTAATGCCATCAACTCCTCTCGTACCCGCTGATACCTAACCTCTAATTCTGCCTTACTCCATTTGAGTGATAAGCGGTCTAAAATGCCAAAAGCCTTTTCTACTAATAGTTGATGCTCCGGGTCATCCTCCAGCCAATCTTCCCAATCTAAGACATCTTCCTCATTTTTTTTAAAATAAAAATTTAAGAATGAGTCGTTGAGCAATAATTCGTCAATGGTATAATTTGATTTATGCATCTTTTCAAAATAATTTACTATCATAATGGTGTATAATAGTGTAGAGGAAAGCCTCAATCAGAATCTTCCTGATTTTTCTGAAATATTTTAAAAAAATATAAAACTGTGACTATTTCTCTAAAATGGAGCGCAACCGTTTCAACGCTTCATGAATGGTTTTATAGATAGAATCCACTTGCAAACCCGTTTTTTGCGCAATATCCGTGTAGCTCATTTCCTCAAAATAACGGAGAATGACCAATTCTTTTTGGCGGGGCGTGAGTAGCTCCAAAGCGGTGGTGAGTTGTTGCCGTTTGGTGTCATTGGTTTCTTGTTGAATCAATACTTGCTCGTAGGCTTCTACTGAAAGGAGTAATTCGGAAGCATTTTCAGGGGTCAATA
Source organism: Saprospiraceae bacterium (assembly GCA_031381715.1). Taxonomy (GTDB): domain Bacteria; phylum Bacteroidota; class Bacteroidia; order Chitinophagales; family Saprospiraceae; genus JAAFJT01. The sequence continues at coordinate 627 of JANMYC010001356.1, read as the reverse complement.
CTGAGGGGGGGGATGATGGCTGCTTGATATGGCTTATAGCCATCTTTGACAAACGCTTTTGGAGCGAACCTTTCAGATAGGCTTCAAAAGATTGCACTTCGCTCAGCGTTTTACGGTATTGCCAAATATCCACAAACACGCTTTGTATGGCTTCTTCTGTCGTTTGGCTGGATGCACCGAGTTTTAGCCCCGTGCGAAATAGCTTGTTGTAATAGGTGGTAAATAGGTAATTGAGTGCTGCTTCATCATCATTGCGAAGGGCATTCAACACCAAAGTGTCTACATATGGGCTATTTTGCAGAAAAGACATCTTGCAATAATAAGGAATGATAAATTATAAATGGTGAATGGAGATTTTTTTTTATTGATAATCCACTTTTTATGTTGTTTGAAATGTATCGGCATCGAGGTTATTCATTCTGAGTAGAGCCTCTAACCATCAGCGTGGTGGGTAACTTGATTGTTTGAAAAGGCAAGGCGCGTTGTTTTTTTTCAATCAAATCCAAAAGCAAATCAGCTGCCGTGTGCCCTATTTCAAAAGCCGGTTGAGAAACAACTGTTAATGGCGGGGAGAATAAATCCGCTACTTTGATGTTCGTAAAACCCAATAGAGCCAAATCTTTGGGC
>JANMYC010001453.1:0-2482 GCA_031381715.1 Saprospiraceae bacterium | reverse complement strand
AAAGTTGAAAGAATTTAAAAATATTCATAGGAATAATTCTAAAAACCCTACCTTTGAGCGCCAATTTACAAATTTCTCACAACTAAATTTAAACCTAACCAAGTATGATAATTGGAGTTCCTAAAGAAATCAAAAGTAGTGAAAATCGCGTTGCGCTCACGCCCGCTGGAGCAATGGAATTAACCCGCCATGGACATGAGGTGTATGTCGAAAAAGATGCAGGATTCAGCTCAGGTTTTGAAGACCATGAATACCAAGCGGCGGGAGCCAAAACTCTGAAAACAGCCGAAGAGGTTTTTGAGAAAGCCGAGATGATAATGAAGGTGAAAGAGCCCATCGAATCGGAGTATAAACTGATTAAAGCGCATCATCTCGTCTTCACTTATTTCCATTTCGCTTCTTACAAGCCACTGACTGACGCTATGATAGCCAGTAAAGCGGTGTGTTTGGCGTACGAAACGGTAGAAATGACGGATAGATCATTGCCTTTATTGGTGCCGATGAGTGAAGTTGCGGGTAGAATGTCCATCCAAGAAGGGGCTAAATACCTTGAAAAACCAGTAAAAGGCAGGGGCGTTTTGCTCGGCGGCGTACCGGGTGTTGAGCCGGGTAAAGTATTGATTTTAGGTGGTGGTATCGTGGGTACACAAGCGGCTAAAATGGCGGCGGGTTTAGGTGCTTTAGTGACAATTATGGATGTGAGCATCCCGCGTTTGCGCTATTTGAGCGATATTATGCCTGCTAATGTGACCACAATGTTCTCAAACGAGTACAATATTCGCCGTTTGATTGGTACACAAGACCTTATTATTGGCGCGGTTTTGATTCCGGGAGCAAAAGCACCGCATTTGATTACAAAGGATATGCTCAAAATGATGCGTCCGGGTACCGTTTTAGTGGACGTTGCGGTTGACCAAGGTGGTTGCATTGAAACGTGCAAACCGACTACCCATGAAAATCCGACTTACATTATTGATGACGTTGTGCATTATTGCGTAGCCAATATGCCCGGTGCAGTGCCTTACACTTCCACCATTGCTTTGACCAACGCGACATTGCCTTACGCTTTACAGTTGGCGAGCAAAGGTTGGAAACAAGCTTGTAAAGAGCGTTCTGATTTGCGTTTGGGATTGAATATCATTGATGGGAAAGTCGTTTATAAAGGTGTTGCAGATGCTTTTGGTTTGCCCCTTGAAGATGTCAATAATTTCTTATAACTTTGAAATATATTTTTACTGTTCGCATAGTAGAAATTTTTCCGTTAAAATTGGGAACCCGAAAGTGTCAGAAGCTTTCGGGTTTTTGTCTGTCATTGCGAGGAGGCACGACGAAGCAATCTGCAAAGGCACGGTAAAAATGTAAAAATGCAACATTATGATATCCCCTCAGTAAAATTGTTCAATTTTACATTTTTACGGTTTTTTTTCAGATTACTTCGTCGTACCTCGTTTTGCACTTTTACATTGCCTTTCAAATCACAACCCAATATTCCTTTTAAAAGCACAGCCCAATTCTATCATCGAATCCGTTTTTGCGATTCCTTGGATATTATCAATTCTATCATATAAAATGTGGCGCATGTGTTCATGGTTTTTTGCCACAATCCGAAGGTAGAGCGTATAAGTCCCCGTGATATAATAACATTCCGTTACCTCAGGAATATTTTTGAGTTCCTCAATTATTCTTTCCGAATCATGGTCTTTTTCAAGGGTAATACCTGTGAAAGCCCCCCAATCATAACCAATTTTCTTTTCATTCAAAACGGGCTTGACCCCCCTCAGTATATCCTGCTCAGTAAGCTTCGTGATGCGTTGATGCACCATCGTATTCGATATGCCCAACTCAGTAGCGATAGCAGAAAACGCCATTCTACCATCTTTTTCAAGTAAATTTAAAATTTGAATATCGTATTCATCTAAGTTGTGCATAATGAGATTTTCGATTGATTTATTTAAAATTTGACTTAAAAATGCGTAATAAAATTTAAAATTAACTTTTTGCGATAAAATAAAAGTCAAATTTAAATAAAATATTTTTTTAAATGAAATAAATCCTTTAATTTTGGACAAATATTTAAATTAAATAAAAATGGTACAGGAATTAACAAAATTGACAGCCGAAGAGCTCATTGCTCTCGAAGACCGTTACGGTGCTCATAATTATCATCCGCTACCCGTTGTATTGAGCAAAGGTGAAGGCGTATTTGTGTGGGACTTGGATGGAAAGAGATATTATGATTTTTTATCTGCATACTCTGCTGTAAATCAAGGTCATTGTCACCCAAAAATTGTTGGGGCAATGATAGAACAAGCACAAACTTTAACGCTTACGTCAAGAGCTTTTTACAACGATAAATTAGGTGTTTACGAAGAATTCGTTACTAAATATTTCGGTTTTGATAAAGTATTACCAATGAATACAGGTGCTGAAGCTGTGGAAACCGCTTTAAAACTTTGTAGAAAATGGGCTTACGAGAAAAAAG
>JANMYC010001334.1:0-1908 GCA_031381715.1 Saprospiraceae bacterium | reverse complement strand
GCTGACCACGGGACTCCTCGCCTACCCCCGCACGATGATGATTTCTTGAATTATCATATTCCAATGCTTTGGTTGGGCGGTGCTTTAGCAGTGAAAGATACGGTGATTGACAGAGTGGGCGGACAAATAGACTTAGCAGCGACTGTTTTATCGCAGTTGGACGTGCCTCATGACGATTTTAAATGGTCAAAAGATATTATGCAAAAAAATTATAAGCCCTTCGCTTATTTCACTTTCAGAGATGGCTTCGGTTTTATGCAAAAAGACGTGAAATATTCGTGGGATACTGAGGGGTTGGTCTATCGTCAAAAAATCGGTGAGCCTGATTCCACTGATTTACACAAAGGAAAAGCCTTTCTGCAATCCACATTTCAAGACTTTTTGGATAAGTAGTTGGTTTAAGATTTAAGATGTAAGATGTAAGATTTCGCACAATCTTAAATCTTTCAAAAAAAATCGTAATTGCTTAGCTACACAGTCGCTTACGCTCCGTTTAGCCACTGATTACACTGAAACCGACTGATTTTACACTGATGCAGACATAATTTTTTAAAAAATCAGTGTAAATCAGTCAATTATCTGTAAAATCAGTGGCTAAACGGAGCGTAAGCGACAGTCTGACTAAGTAATTACAAAAAATCAATATATTTTCAAACAAACAGGCGTCATGACCGTGCTTTTACTGAGGGGGGTCAATTTGCCCGTGTTTACATCTATTTTAAAAGAAACGACATTGCTTGAGTTTTGATTGGCGACTAAAAGAAACTTTCCTTCGGGCGTAATCATAAAGTTACGCGGTATTGCGCCTTGGGTGGGTTCATGCCCCACTAAAGTCAACTTTCCAGAAATCGAATCAAAACTATAAATCACTATACTATTATGCCCACGATTAGAGCCGTACACAAATTTTCCATTGGGATGAAAATGCACATCGGCACAGCTGTTACCTGATTTAAAATCAAGGGGTAAAGTGGATAATGAATCTAAAAGAGTGATTTTTAAGGTTTTATCATCATAAGCATAGCTGCCCATTGCGCTGCTGTTTTCGTTGATGGCAACAAATTGAAGGGAGTTTTTAGGATTAAAATCCAGGTGGCGAGGTCCCGCTCCTACTGCGGTAGATATGGTACTTTTCTCCGTCAATTTACCATCTGAAGCGAGGTCATATATATAAATCTTATCCGCTCCTTTATCCACCGAAAATATAAATTTATTATCGGGCGAAGGTTGAATATTATGCGCCCAAGGTTGTTTGGCTTGGTGTTGCACCATACATATTGAATCGGTCAAACCACCATCGGCTTTTACGCCATAGCTCACAATATTGCCCGTAACGTAATTAGCCACAAATACAAATTTACCCGTTTTGTCCGTTGAGATATGGCAAGGTGCATCACCGTAGCTGGATAACTCATTGATTTTCAAAAGCTTCCCCCCCTCAGTAATTTTATACGCAGCGACTTTGCCCAAACGCTTTGAACTATCGCTGCTGATTTCAGCCACTGCATAGAGGTATTTTTTATCGGATGAAACGGTTAAAAAAGAGGGATTTAATATATCCGTAGCGGAATCAACGACCGTTAAAGCACCCGTCAAAGTATCCATTTTACAGGTATAAATGCCCGTAGCTTTTCCATCCACATGACCTAATTTTTGGGTATAAGTGCCCACGAATACCGTTGGGCGATTGTCTATTTTATTGGGATTGGTGCAAGCAGCCATTAATAAAATGAGGTATAATAGGTTTTTCATAAGAGTTTGTTGTTTTATATTTTAATGATAAATGATAGGATAAAAGTAGTGAAAAGGTATTTATTTCTTTTGAAAAATACTTGTTGGTGTGATTATCTTTGCGGTAGTACAAAACATAAAAAATTAACGATAATATCTATATCTTGAACCCTGTTT
>JANMYC010001329.1:0-1783 GCA_031381715.1 Saprospiraceae bacterium | reverse complement strand
ATATCCCCTACCATTACTCCCAAACCAAAAGCCTGAACGCTACCATAAATACCTGCTTTGGCTGAAACATCCGTAAAATGCCCACAATCATTCCTGAAAAGATTGTGCCCACCCAGCGAATCCCGCGTATTTAGCAGATTTTTCTGAAGGTTAAAACTACCAATTGCCCTAAAAGAATTATTTAAAAGGTAACAATCCAAATCGCCATCTTTATCATAATCAAAAAAAGCGGCGTGCGTAGAAAGTCCCTCATCAGCCAAGCCATATGCCTCAGCTTTTTCTTCAAACTGCAAATTCCCTTTATTGATAAAAAGCTCATTTTCACGCGTTCCACCTTTTATATCACCTGAGTTACAGACATAAATATCCATCAAGCCATCACCATTCACATCCGCCATTGTCACACCAGTTGCCCAAGATTTCGTCCCAGCACAACCTGCTTTATCTGTAATATCCTCAAATTTCATATCACCTTTATTCAAATACAGTTTGTTGTGGTGCATATTCGACGTCATATACACATCAGGTAAGCCATCATTATTGATGTCACCAATAGCCACACCACCGCCATTATAAAAATTGCGGTATTTATAGATATTAAAATCCCTATCGTAATCGAGTTTATTAATAAATTTAATACCTGTGTTATCGGATGAGAGCTTGGTAAAAAGTGCCGTCGAATCATCACTTTTTTTACAAGAAACTAGGCTTAATAAAAGAAAGAAAAATAAGATTCTAGAATTGTTCATTAAAATGTAAGTCATTGAAAACGAATGAATTATTATAAATTACCCACCTACTTTTTTAGTACAATTTTCAATATTTCAATAAAAATACTGAGGGGGTATACATTTATTACTTTACAGGTCAAAGATAATTTTTTTCAAACTAACTCTTTATGAAACCTTTGACTAAGTCGGCTTTAAAAGAATACTTACGCTAAAATTCGAAATGAGTCCCAACCGTAAAAGAGCGCGTTGTAAAATAAGTATTTCGTCTTTCAATTCCTGGAGCAAATGGATTCCCATTTCCATCCTCTCTATTGCTATCTGAGTAATTCTCTGTTGGATAATATTGAAGAAAACTAAAACCTCCATTATCAGTGAATCGTATTTCGGGGTTGATACCTGTATAGGCTGTCCATGTTGCGATATTATTGCCACTCACAAAAACTTTTATCTTGTTAAACACACAACTGTTGGGCAACGGAAAATTATAAGCCAATGTCATATTATCCAAGCGCAAGAAGTCACCTTTTTCAACATGATAACTCATAAAAACAGCATCTTTGATATTAGAATCCCAATATTTTGTAAAAATACGATTGTAGTTTTTTAATGAGCCACTATTACTATTTTCATAAAACATCCGAGGCTCATTAACAACATTATGACCCAAAACACCCCGTAAAAAGAAGGTGAAATCAAGATTTTTATAGCTAAATGTATTTGTGAAACCTAAATTTAATTTTGGTAAACCATTTCCCAATATAATTTTATCAGATTCCGTAGCTTCATAAATCTTTATAAGTTCGCCTTTAACATTTTTAGTAAAAATACCACTTATTGGATCAGCATTTACAAACTGAAAACCCCAAAAATTACCTATAACTGCCCCCTCTTCAACTATTGAATATCCAGTACTACTTTGACCTGGGCTACCAGGATTAGCAGTTGTAAAGCGTTTATTAATAGATAAAAAGCCATTTTTGGTAGATATTGAGACTAATTTTGATAAAAAATGACTTAATACCAAGTTGGTTGTCCATTTCAATTTTTTACTC
>JANMYC010001314.1:0-2823 GCA_031381715.1 Saprospiraceae bacterium | reverse complement strand
TGGCGGTGGCAGAAGCCTTTATATAGCTAAAGTGACAACGCCTCTTAATCGAACCGCTTTGAGTCAGTTATCTACTGCAGATGCCATTATTTTTAATAAAGATGCGTGGGTGGATACGAAAAATAATGCGTGGTCAAAAGCCACTAAAACACCTCTTTTGCCCGACCGTTTTCAAGTCATGGTTTTTAAATCCACTGACCCAAATGCGGCACCACACATCACTAAAAACGGCAATTTAATTCCGGATACTTTACAATTAGGTCTTGACCCTCTGAATGAAACGGGTAATTTTAAAAAGAAAGACGGTGAAATAAATACTGGAGAAGACATCAAGTGGTTGACTGATTTTACAGAAGCTGAAAAAGTGGGTATGGGTATTAGAGTGCCTTTGCCATTGAGTTTTTATTTGCCTTCTCAAATGCCTATTGCACCCACTCAACCACAAGGGCAAGCGTTATATTTAAGTCAAATAGGGATTGCGCGAATTGTGGTGGTAGGTACTTTGACATCTGCTGACAGGGTAAAAAGTGCTGAATTGTTGCAAAAAACAATTGAAAACCACCTTTATACACCTAAAGGCTTCTCTTTTTTAAAAAAAGGAACACCGACCAATAATACCGATGATAATGATTCATCTTGGAGTATTTACAGCGACCCCCTCAGTAAGGGTTACTATGACGGCTATAAAGAGTTTGAGGATAAAGATAAATTAAGCGATGGTGCTCGCATGGCAAAAGCTTTGGGTATCCCCAAAACGACTTTTCAAGCAGTTCCAAATGCAGGTAAAACTGATTTTGAAACGGCTCGTCAGATGAATAAGGCTCTGTATCCGACCACGGTGGGTTATTATTTTGAGGAATTAATGCGCAACATGAAAGTTAATCGGGCTGAATTACAAAGCTTTTTTCAAGATTATGTAATAGGAGGCGGCAGTTATTCGGCGTTTCGGGTAGGTAATCAACCCTACGGTGTGATTTTGACAGGCGGCTCAGCCAATCATAAACCCTTTTATCAAAATTTAAATCGCATTTTAACACATCTAACCACTAATGTCTGGTTGCCTTTGAGCAATCAAACACCGAGAGTCGGCTTTGGAGATAACCCTGAGCAGACATTGATTGATATATTAAGTATGCACCCCAATAGCGTTGAGTTTGGTCAACAATGGTTTTATCCGACGGACTCAATGATGGCTTCAAAAATTTCTTCCTTTGAAGCCGATAAGGCAAAGAATAACGCCATAATTACTAATTTTTTAAGCCAATTAGATTTTGGATCACCAACGCCAAATTTATTAGGTAGCCTTTTAAACTACACCAACCAACGGGTTATTTCTTTAAATACCAATAATTTAGTTGGTCCGGTTGCTTATGAAGAAAATGCTCTTCTAAATGGAGCATCAACAATTAATTATTTGAATTGGATGTATCGTTTGACATCCATTCGTGACCTCGAAACCGTGCCGATTGGTACAAGCGGCGATGTTGCCTCTTTATTGTTTTTAATGGTGCGGCAATCCTTTTTACGATTATTCGCTGAGGCATTCGAGCAGTTGAGTTCATTACCGCTTTTTAAAACGGGTGAAATAAGTAAAGCGGTTGATATTACCAATAAAATGGATGCTCTACGAAAAGCAACATCGTTCAATCTTTCAGCTGCATCACCAACTACAACACTTTGGGAGATTTTTCAAATTTCTATGGCTCTTGATGATACAGCTGGAACGGTTACAGCACCGTTTGCGGCACAATTTAAAGATAAACCATTAAGCGACTTATTGCTTTCGCAAGCGGTCATGAATAAAATCGTTTTTAGTTTTAAAAGTTCTACTAATCCCGCCATGCAGAATACTATACGACCTATTTCTGCTTTTTTAGATTTTAAAGAAAGCCTCAATATACTCCAAAGGCTTCCCGCTGCTGAATTGGAGCAAGCCTTGATGAGTCATATTGATTGTGCATCGTATCGGCTTGATGCGTGGGTAGATGGTTCTATTGCTTCTCGACTTGATATTCAGCGAGCAGCAAAGCCCGAAGGCATTTACATTGGTGCATTTGGGTGGGTTGAAAATTTAAAAATGAGGAATTCGGCTCAAGATACTGAGGGGGGCTTCATTCATGCTCCTTCACCGACTCATGCGGTGACAGCTGCTGTGATGAAATCAGCTTTTTTAAACCATAAAAAAGACAATAAATCGGCTTTTGCGCTTAATTTATCCTCTAATCGAGTACAAAGAGCTCAAAAAGTTTTAGAAGGTTTGCGCAGTGGCGAACGTTTAGAAGCCATTTTAGGGTATCAATTTGAAAGAGAATTACAGGATTCTTCTATAATACAGGGTAATACCTCGGCCGCTTTGATTACCGCTTTACGCCAAAAATATCCTATAAAAGTACATCAAATAGCTCCAACTGTTGACGCTGTTCCTATTGAAGTAAATTCAACCCAAAATGTGGTAAATGGCTTACAATTGGCGGAGGATTTTATATCGAATAAACCCATTCAAGTTACAAATCCCACGATTCAAAAAGCTGTTGCAAATTTAGCAGACACCCTCGATGCCGTTAAAGATTTGCTCTCTGCTGAAACCGCTTATCGAATGGCTCAAGGTAATTTTGATGCAGTAGGCGCAACGCTTGATGCCTTAAATAAAGGTACTTTACCGCATGAAATAGGTTTTACAGAGTCGGCACGTCAACCACTTTTTCAGTTTTCAAATAGAGTCGCTTTGCACTTCGATACTGAGGGGCTAACGACAAATTTTGTTGAAAGCCCACGGGCAACCCTTGAATCGGGATTAAATAAATGGTGTGGTCAATTGCTTGG
>JANMYC010001303.1:0-2240 GCA_031381715.1 Saprospiraceae bacterium | reverse complement strand
AAAATATTCTCCACCTCAGGCGAAACGCAAAATACACTCAAAAAATACGGCTACTACCCTACGCTCTCTGCTCCTTCCGCCGCACCCCTCGCCCAATTAATGGTTTCGGAAACTGACTTATCTGAAGGCGTCTATTTCATTGCGGGAACGCTTAGTTTGTCCATTTTACCCAATTTTTTACTTAAAAACGACATAAAATTTCAAACAATTACCGTGTATGAGACTGTTAAAGAGGAACTTATGCACCCCCTCAGTAATTTCGATGCCTTAGCGTTTTTTAGCCTCAGCGCTGTTGATGCCTTTTTAACGAAAAATACGATTTCTGAGCATACGCCTATTTTCACGCTCGGCAGCACTACAGCGCAGCATTTAGAGGAAAAAACGGGCGCAAAACGTATCTTTGTCGCCCCCAAACCCACAATTGACTCTTTGATAGATAAAATTATTGAAACGTTAAAATAAAATATGATTCGTAGAAACCGCATACTCCGCCGCTCAGAAGCCATCCGCCAATTGGTACAAGAAACCCATATTTCGCCCAATGATTTTATCGTGCCGATGTTCATCATTGAAGGTAAAAATATCCAAGAGGAAATACCGTCCATGCCCAATTACTACCGTTTTTCACTGGATTTGGCAGTAAAAGAAGCGCAATTACTCTGGAAAATGGGTTTAAAATCCGTCCTCCTTTTCGTGAAAGTTCCCGACGAATTGAAGGATAATGCGGGTAAAGAAGCCCTGAATACTGAGGGGTTGATGCAACGCGCCATCCGAGCCATCAAAAATGCCGTTCCGGATATGTGCGTGATGACCGATGTGGCACTCGACCCTTACTCCAGCTACGGGCACGATGGCATCGTCGAAAATTTTGAAATAGTCAATGATAAATCCGTTGACCTTTTGGCTCAAATGTCCGTCTCTCACGCCCTCGCGGGTGCCGATTTTGTTGCACCCAGCGATATGATGGATGGTCGCATTGGTGCCATTCGCCAAGCTTTGGAGGCAGAAGGCTTATCCCAAACGGGCATTTTAGCCTATTCTGCTAAGTATGCTTCGTGTTTTTACGGACCTTTTCGGGATGCACTCGACTCTGCGCCGGGTTTCGGTGATAAAAAAACGTATCAAATGAACCCTGCCAACCGCATAGAAGCCATCAAAGAAACCCAAATGGACATCGAAGAAGGTGCTGATATTGTGATGGTGAAACCCGCCCTCTCCTATTTGGATATTATTCGAGATGTGAAAAACAGCGTAAACGTCCCCGTAGCAGCCTACAATGTTTCGGGCGAATACGCCATGATAAAAGCTGCCGCTCAAATGGGTTGGCTGAATGAAGAAAAAGCAGTAGTAGAAGTTTTGACTTCAATTAAAAGAGCTGGTGCGGATTTGATAGCCACTTACTTCGCTAAGGATATTGCAAGTAAAATGTGAATTTAGATGTTGGATGTTGGATGTTGGATTAGGGAAATTCAATAAATTCCCTTAATCTTTTAATTTCAATAATTATCTAAACAGCTAATCATCTAACTATCTAATTAGATGATTAGCTAAATATCTATAAAAGCCTTATTTATGCTTCTCTAAATATTCAGATAAAGCCGAATTACAGATATCGGACATCGAAACGCCCTTATCCAAAGCGTGCATTTTGACCTTTTTGAGCAAACTGCGCTCAATCAACGCTGTAATCCCTACCCGATTGGATTTATCTTTCACGACTGCCTTTTTCTCTTTTTTAGGTTTTTCTTCTTTGGGTTCTTTCTCCTCTTTTTTAATTTTTACGGGCATTTCCTTACCCGTAAGCATGGCTGCTGCTGAAGTGACATTATCAGCTGTGGGCAAATCAGTCTCAGTCTTGTTAAATACTGAGGGGTTAAAGCTGGTGGGCGGAAGAAGCGGTTTTTTAACTTTAGCCATTGGATTATTTTTGTATGATGTTCAAAAATTCGTTCAACCAAATAGAGAAATTTTGCTTGGCACTATCGCTGCTATCGGGGTCATAAAGGCTTGTAAAAGTGTCTGCCTCCCTGTAAGCCGCGTAATCTGGCAAATAGTTTCCCATAACATCCAGTTCGCTCTTACGTTCTTTCAGTTCCTCCATCAAACTCTGACTGGCCCGACTGCGCGAACGATACATGTTCACAAATGCCCAAATACTGAGGGGTCTATTCGTCAACTGCCGCGCACTTTGCGCCTGCTTAGCAAAGTTAAGATACGTATAATTAGCCGAAAAATTGAAG
>JANMYC010001449.1:0-2598 GCA_031381715.1 Saprospiraceae bacterium | reverse complement strand
CTGATTTTTAAAAAAATAATTACTTGAAAATCAGTGTAAAATCAGTAAAAATCTGTAAAATCAGTGGCTAAACGGAGCGTAAGCGACTATCTGACTAAGTAATTATCTTAAATTTATAATTGTCCAAGCCACATAACCTACAACTAATAATCATCAACTAACAACCAAAATCACTGTCCTTTCACCTCTTTTTTTAATTTATCATTGTCTTCGGCAATAATAAAATCGAGGACTTCTTCTAACTGCTTCGCTTCAATGCTTTTCGAGCGAATGATTTTATTTTCATCGAGGATGAATAACTGAGGGGTCGTCTCCACGTTGTACAAAGTTTTGTAACGAGAGGTCAAAAACGGATCCACGGCATTGATAAAATCCCCAAATCCTTTCTCTTTCACGTATTTCCAACATTCAGGCATCTTTTCAGTGCCCAAATAAGTACAAACTGCCATTACTTTCACATCCAATTTCTTCTCTTTCACTTTTTTCAAAAAAGCTACTAAATCCGGTGATTGTTTTTGGCAATGCCCACAATCAGGAGCAAAAAAGAATAAAACTGTATATTTTGCTTTTACTTCTGAAAGTGAAATACGCGTACTATCCTCCTTAAAAACCTTGATTTCGGGCGCTTTCGTCCCTATTAAAATCGGTGCTAATTTACTGGCATTGGTCACAATTTTCTCTCTATTATCTTTTTCTAAAAACTCATCACACATGCCTTTTTCAATGTAATTCTTAGATAAATGCACATAAATAGCATCATAACCCACTAATTTTGATTTCGCATACTGATTCAAATAGTGAATAAAATAAAATTGAAAAGTCTCTTTACTCGGTTTTGCCAACGTCAAAATTCTATCCAAAGAAATGCAGATAGAATCAGGGTGCTGAGGCGTCATTTTTTCAATGTAATAATCCACTCGTTGAAACAAAACTGGCGTACGCAACAAAGCAGGATTAGCCAAATCATAATTATCAAACCAATGTTGTTTAAAATAATAGTAAACCGCCACATCACGCTCTTCTTTGGTCTTAAGATTATCAAATTTCGGATTTTCAATCTCAGCTGCGGTTTTGATGAGGATTCCTGAAATAGTAGTCGGGTATTTGGTGATTAGGTTTTGCTGATACGCTTTCACCTCTTTATCCAATAATTCCAATTTTTTAACCGCCCCAATTGAGTCCGTCGCCTTCAATATATTCGCCGCTTCTGCTTCCTTTCTTTTATCAGAAAGGAATTTCATATAATCAAAAAATAAGGTATTATCCTTTGAATCTTTAACTTTTCCTTGAGCGTAAGGATCTTGAGTATTCGTAGAAATAGTGAATTTCTGTTCATTTTCGGGCACCATTATCTGAAAATAGTTATTATCCGGCTTCATAACCAAAAGATAGACCCCGGCACTCAATCTCTTATCACCCTTGAAATTAAAAGTTTTCGTCGCCTTATCAATCAAAGCGGTATCTCTGATATACGTTTGATTGCCCAATTGATAGCCCAAATAAAGCGTATCATTGGCATAATCGTTCAATTGAATTTTGATGTGGTAACTGCTATCCGCTACATGATTAGCGACAGCAAAAGTCCGCATTAAAACGATAAATACACCCGTTAATAAGAGTTTTGTTAAATCAGATTTCATATTGTAATATAAATGTTAGTTTTAAATTTTATTCAGTTTAATATTCTACCGTACAAAACACATGCAAATTTGAGAAGTTTTCAGCAATAACGCATAAGTTTAAGTTTTTATTAACTCAATTAGGGCGTTTTTGTTTCAATGGCTTTGAAAGGATGTCTTTTTGACGTGAAAAGTTAAAAAAGTAATCTGCTCGCGCGGGGTCTGTGACCACTCAAACATATATGTGGTCAAAGACCACAGAATGTACGCACGGGGTCACAGACCCCGCGCGAGCTTAGAGCGTAATGCGTGCGAGCGTAATACTACCATTTTCAATTAAAACCCAATTTTAATATTCTTTCTCACCAAACTCACTCGATGGCAATTTAGATTTTTTATCCGATTGGTTAAAATTATAGGAGAGATTGACTAAAAATATATTGGTTTCTTGAATGTAATTGGTGGTTGTGTAGAAATTACTTCCAAACGTCGTAATCTGTTGTTGATTGACTCCCATATTGCCAAAAGCCATATTTTGCCATTGAAGTGTGGTCATGAGTTTATTCTTTAAAAATGTCTTTTTTAGGGACAAATTGGGCAAATAAAAGCGGGAATCGTTTCCCTGTGCCGTGTTCCGGGCTGATAAATAAGATAAATTGAACTGTGCACTCATTGTTTTTACCATTTGCCAACTGATATTGGTATTGATGCTGTGCACCCAACCTTTTGAATTAACGTTCACTTTGTTGTCAAAAAGGCTGCCTTTTATGCTCAAATTATAGATATTTCCACCAACAAAAACCTTCACATTTCTAATGGGGGAAACGGTCAAACCCATTTCAGAACCCCATAATTGAGCGTTGCCAGCATTCGTGTAAATGCGGTTGAGAATGGTATCATTAAAAACACTGTTCACCCGATTCACGATATTGCTAATCTGTTGCGTATAAACATTCCAATAAAAAGAGCCTTTTTTAAA
>JANMYC010001302.1:0-4470 GCA_031381715.1 Saprospiraceae bacterium | reverse complement strand
GCAGTTGACAAACTAATGTTTGCGGGACATCCAGAAATAACTGGTGCTGTTGCATCAGTTGCACAAGGGTCAGCACCACAGTTAGTAGGCGTACCACTTAATCCAATACAAATATCGGCTTGATCTACAGCTGGATTTGCGGGAAAGCTATTTATTTTGATAGCTGTATTCGTAGGTTGAGAAACGATTTCCCATGAGAACCAACCAGTAGCACCAAATTTGGCTACATCTACCACCTGGTCAGCACCACCAATACCTACTTGGAATGCTTTACCTCGCATTTTTAGATTCAATTTAGCACCAGCCAAGTCACCTAAACCTGTCATAGTAGCTGCACCCCAATTATAATAATACCAACCCGCTGTACTTGGGCTTGTATTCATTAAAACTGGACTACCCATTGGCGGCGTAAATGTTTGACCAATAAAAGTGATGTCTACATCAAAACGGTGTGTTGTAGGCTTGTCATAGTAAGCCAAAACACCTCTAAGGCGTGCAGTACCATCTGTGTTTTCAACGAAAGTAGCACCAGATTCAAATCGCCAGGTAGCAGAAGCTCCACCGCCCGATTGGAAAAAATCCTTCATTGCCACGCCAATTGCGTCATTCGGAGTACTCGCTTTACAGTTTGACACTGTACGAGTCGCTCCAGGACAATTTTGTGCCTTAGTACTGAGGGGTACTAAGATACCAGTTAAGAAAGTGATTAAGAGTAAAAGATTTTTCATCTCTTGTTTGTTTTTTTGTTTAAAAAATAGCTTGTCAATTGTTTTTTCATTGAAATTAAGCCTTTAACAACTTAAAATTTAATGAAAAACCAACTGCGTTAATTATTAAAAATGATATTCCAAAAATTGAAATAGTCCTTGAAATAAAAATTTATATGATAAATTTAAATTTTTTAAAATATAATTGGGGCAATATGCGGAAACAGCATACAGGAAGCAGACAAGAGATACTTGAAGAATCGAAGGCTCTAACTAAGGGCTTTCAACCAATTTAAAGTGAAGGGTTTGTTCATAAGATATCTTGTTTGTTTCAAACGTAATGTGAATGCGATTAAAATTTAATAAGCGTAATTATTGTACTAACGATCTTTATTTATGCAAAGAAACATCATTTTACTATGAAAATCAATAGACAAGAATTAATATTTATTTTTATTATATAGATTATAATATATGTTATTTGTACAGTAAAAGGATTATAATTTACGGTAAAAAGTTGTTATACTTACTTATTTTTCGATTTTACCTAAAAAAAACCTGAAATTTTAGCTTAAAAAATTCAGAACAATAAGACCGATATTTTTGTTTGATTCCTTTGCAATGGAACAGTGACGCTATTCTAAAAACTAAGTAACATTAAATATCTTTGATTCGTAACATCAAAACGGCATTACATTATCAATGTTACACTTAAATAATCGCACTCCTCAAAAATACCATTTTCAAGGTAGATAACAAGCAGTGAATTTTATCTTACCTTTATTTTTTTGCAATTAAATGGATTTTAAATATAAATATTAAAATGGAGCAAAATTCTAACTCATCTTTCATGGATCGTATGTCAAACCCAATTATCCAAGCAAGTATTGTACTTTCGGGAGTATTAATATTTATGTTGGTGACAAAAATCCTTAAATGGTCAGGTTCAGTCATTGTCAATAACAGCATTTTTTGGGTCATTGCAGGCACAGCAATTCTATTTTTTGCTCTTTTTAATAGCGTAATTAGCCTTTCAGTGAAAGATATGAATCAATATTGGACGCGCTCAACCGCAAGCTACACGGTATTGATGGTATTAAGTGGTTGTTTTGCATACCTCTTTTCATCCATGACAATGACAGAGGCAGGTACTTTTAAATGGATTTTTATGGTTTTAACCTTCGGTTACTTACTTTTTCTTTCAATTATGCGATTCATGCGCAAAATAGTCCAAATCGCCCAGCAAGAAGATAATAAATGGATTGAAAGGATGAAATAATTATCCTACGTGACAATTCTGTAACTATTGGATACGTATATTTGGGCAGTTAAAATTATTTATCCATCAAATTTATTTAAAATGAAATCACTTATTTTTATAGTTTTCTCAGTCGTTTTAGCGTGTAACGCTTCTACCCCTCAGTATTCAAGCAACGAGAGCGTTCAAAAGGACTCAATTGTAGTCATTGACAGCGACACCATTAAAAAAGTCGTGAAAACCGATGCTGAATGGAAAAAACAATTGGAAGGAGAAGCTTTCGACGTGCTTCGCAAAGCAGGGACTGAAAGGGCTTTTACTGGTAAATATTGGAATAACCACGATGAAGGCACTTACTTTTGCGCAGGTTGTAATTTACCCTTATTCGATAGTAAAACAAAATTTGAGTCTGGTACAGGCTGGCCTTCTTTTTACCAACCCATCAAAAAATCAGCGGTCATTGAGCATGTAGATATGGCTTACGGCATGAAGCGTACGGAAGTCGTATGCGCTCGTTGCGATGGTCACTTGGGTCACGTATTTGATGATGGGCCTAACCCAACTGGCTTAAGATATTGTATGAACTCGGCTTCATTAGCTTTCGTTAAGAAGTAATTTCAAATTCCAGATTCCAGATTTCAGATTCTATACTCCCCTCAGTATATGTAGATTTTTACCTAAAATTTGAAATCTGGAATCTGAAATTTGAAATCTGGAATCTGGAATTTGAAATCTGGAATCTGAAATCTGGAATTTAAAATCTGGAATTAAACATTCAACAAAGCTTTATGGATTTTTAAAACTTGAGGAATCAAAGCTTGATTTCCATCATTAAAAATCACAAAATCGGCTCGTTTTAACTTTTCTTCTTCTGGCAATTGCTTTTCCATTCGAGCTTCAATATCTTCTTTTTTCAAAGCACCTCCCCCCCTCAGTATGGCACGCTCCAAACGCAGTTCTTTGGGAGCAAATACAGTGATAATTTTATCCAAATATTTATAACCATCACTTTCATACATCAAAGCGGCTTCTTTCAAAGTGTAAGGCACATTCAATTGCTCTGAATGCCATTTATCGCCATCTTTCAAAACGGCAGGATGAACCAAACCATTTAGTTTTTGCAACAGTTCAGGATTTTGAAAAGCCAAATCAGATATGTGTTTTCTATTTAAACTCCCATCTTCAAAATAAGCATTTTCTCCAAATAGCTTTTTGACATTTTTCATCAACTCTTCATCCTCCACCATCAAAGCCTTTGCTCTATCATCGGCGTAATATATGGGTACACCTAAGGTTTCAAATATTTTACAAACGGTCGTTTTTCCGCTGCCAATCCCACCCGTTATACCAACTTTAAGTCGAGTCATTTTTTGTATTTTTTAAATAAAGATAAAAAAACACTACCAATAATTCTAAAAACAATGGAATTTACCTATTTTTTTAGAAAAAAATTGATTTAAGTTAAAATATCATAGTTAAAGGTGGCAACTACCCTAAAACAAGTACGTTCTGGTAGGATTATTGTTTATTGTTCCACCAATGAATATTTTTAAAATATTCAACTATAATAACATCTACACAACGTTCACCAAATCATACTAAAAAAATGAGAAACCTACTTTTAATTCTATTAACTTCAGCAAGTATTGTAATTTTTCAAGCCCATACTACCACCAATTCAAGCCTCAATAATTCGCCAAAAGAAATGCTTCAGCCACTCGAAGCAGCCCTTGGGAATACTGAAAATGAGGCTTTACCCAATGATTTCTACTACGAAAATAACATATATTACGATTATAATAAAATTAATATCCGACAAGAAGCCGTCCCAACGCTCGATTCACTGGCACGCGTAATGAATAAATATCCTGATTTGAATATAGAATTTGAAGGACATGCTGATAGCCGAGGTAAAACAAAATACAATCATTATTTATCCCTCAAGAGAACGCAATCTGCAGCGGAATATTTAGTGAGAAAAGGAATCACCCGCTCACGCATAAAAACGGTTGCTAAAGGGAAGAGCTCATTAGCCAATGATTGCACCCAAGATATTTATTGCAACGAGACCGCCCATCAATACAACCGACGAACTGTTATAAAATTGAAAAGATAAAAAACAAAAGGCTATCCAATTTATGGATAGCCTTTCGTTTTAAATTCACATTATATTCAACAAGGTTTCACAACAAACCCCTTTTGTTTTAAAAGCCTCAAAACGCCTTTTTTACCTGCCAAATGTCCAGCCCCGATGGCTACACAAGCCGTATTATTTGAAATAAGCGCTTGAATACGCTCAGCCATTATTTCATTTCTATCGTACAATAATAGTTTTCGACCACCTTTTGCAGTTTCCTTCGCCGCTTTATACATTTTAGCGATATCCGCTTTTTCATAAAGTTGAGCCATTTTCAAAAGCTGTTTGCGAAACTTACTGAAATTACTGGCTATCTCTTTTAAGCCTTTGAGCTGGTCTTCAAAACTCATTTTTTTCAAAACTTCCAG
>JANMYC010001257.1:0-2887 GCA_031381715.1 Saprospiraceae bacterium | reverse complement strand
AGTACCTGTTCCACTGGCACTTAAATTGACAGTTGCGCCACTTAAAATTTTATCATCGTTGGAAGTACAAGACGATTCAGTAGCAGTGATAGCGGTATTTGAGCCCGAAATAACGGATATAGATTTAGCAGCTGTTGCAGTACAGCCATTGGCATCGGTCAAAGTGACATTATAAGTTGTTGATACTGAGGGGTTTACAGTTTTCGTTGCACCTGAGCCGAGCATATTATCCCAAGTGAAAGTACCCGTTCCACTTGCACTTAAATTGACAGTTGCGCCACTTAAAATTTTATCATCATTAGAAGTACAAGAAGATTCAGTAGCAGTTATAGCGGTATTTGAACCCGAAATAACGGATATGGATTTAGCAGCTGTTGCAGTACAGCCATTAGCATCGGTCAAAGTGACGTTATAAGTTATTGATAATGAGGGGTTTACAGTTTTGGTTGCGCCTGAGCCGAGCATATTATCCCAAGTGAAAGTACCTGTTCCACTGGCACTTAAATTGACAGTTGCGCCACTTAAAATTTTATCGTCATTGGAAGTACAAGAAGATTCAGTAGCGGTGATAGCGGTATTAGGTGCATCAGAAATTGTTATCACTTTGCTATCAGAAGAAATACAACCATTGCTATTCGTAACTGTATAAATTAGAGTGTATTTACCTGCGTTTAACTCTGATGGTTTAAAAGAAGTAATAGGATTTCCATCAATAGTAAAAGTGCCACCAGAAGGAGTACCATTTAAAGTGATATCTACCGAGTTTTTACAGTAAGTGGCGTTCAAATTAGTAGTAATGGATACTGAGGGATCTATTAATTTTTGAGTAATAGATTTTGAACATCCTGATTCATCTTGAACGATGATTGTATAAATCCCAACCTCTAAATTTGTGAATAGGTTACCTTCTTGAAAATTTTCTCCACCATCGATACTGTAATAGTAAGTTCCAAAGCCACCCATACCTTCCACTTCAATTGAGCCTTTAGTGGGGGTTGAACAATTTATATTGGTAAAAGAAGTGACCCTTAGGCTAAGTGCTACTTCGGGTTCGATGATATTAACGTCTAATGCTTCTGAAATACAAGTACTACTTGTTTTTATTATTACTTTATAGGTTCCTGCAATTAAACCAGTGAATTCATTACTCGATTGAAACTGAAAAGTTAATCCGCCGTCTTTTGAAATACCAAACATGAAATTGCTCAAAATAGCGGGATCTGTATCTTTAACCTTGATAATTATCGAACCTGTTGATTCTCCTTTACAGATATATAAAATTGAATTAAAATCAAGGGTGGGTTTTGAAATAATAACATTTACATTAGAGGAACACGTTGATACCGCGGTACCTAAATTATTGCTTAATGTCATTGTGACAGGTCCACTACAATAAAACTCATTTTTATTTAGGCTCAATGAATTGGTGGTACAATTAAATACTGAATTATTGTTTACGATTGATTCAGAAATAATTGCGGGCATAGGATTCGTAACATCTAAATTAAAATCTGCGATGGGCTTGCATTTTGCCTCGGGTATTCTATTGTCTGTAACCAATATTTGAGCAGTGCAAGTTGCTTTTTTTGTTGGATCTGAAGAGTTTGTTACTGTCAATGTTACTGTATTGGGATTCGAACTTATATCCAAACAGCTAAAATTCTCAGGACTAACCGATAGAGTAACGGGCGAGCAGTTATCTGAAGAACCGTCATCTACCTGAGCAGCTAATAGAGTTGCATTTCCTGAATTATCAAGTATAACATCAACTGGTGTCGTTTTACATTTAGCAACGGGAGATAAAATATTATCTACTATCGTGACCTTAGCCGTACAAGAAGCTGTGTTGAAGATAGGGTTAGTTGCAGTGGTAGTGGTTGCAGTCAAAATGACTGGATTGTCACCAATATTTGAACAGTTGAAACTTGATTTATCCAAACTTAAAGTAGGCGTTCCACAATTGTCACTTGCTGATAGTTTTACATCTTCAGGAGAGATAGTTGCATTTCCAGCGGCATCTAAATAAACTGTAATGCTTTTACAAGTTACTTTTGGAGGAATAATATCTTCGTTACCTTTTATTTTATAACTTTTCACTGTTTCACAACCCGTGCTGATATTAGTTACAGTTACATTGTATGTACCACTGGGCAAACCCGTTATCATGCAATCTGAGTAATTCATATAATCCCATTTTACCGAAAAACCCGCTGGGCAAGCTTCCGAAACGAGAGAACTACCATCAACCCGTGGTTTGATTAAAATTGAGCCATCAGTACCATTTGGGCACGAAGGGTTAGTAATTATAGTACCAAATTCGCCAGAATCATCCACCAAAGGAGAAGATTCTTCGTTTATCACTATATTTGGAAGGGAAGAGCTACAATTAGGCGCGTCTTTGTAGCGGACATACACTGTGTAAATTCTTTTAGGTAGTCCAGTAATGGTGTTACTCTCTTGCCATGAAGTACCATCTTTAGAATATTCTAAGGTGCCATAAGTACCAGAAGCTTCTATCGTTATTGAACCTGCACTGGTTCCAATACAGGTATTTTTAGGTGTAGCAGAAATAATAGTGGGCGATGAGCCCAATCCTACAGTTTTGTTCACGGTCGCAACGCATCCATTCTCATCAGTAATCGTAATATTATAATCACCTACTTTTAAATTTTTGAACTCACCTGTGGTATTATTTGATGAAAAACTGAGGGGCGATATTCCGATGGCATGGAATTCAAAGGGGCTAATACCATTTGTAGTCGTTACTTTTATTTTACCATCGTCATTGCCTAAGCATGAGGTATTAGTTACTGTTGCATTGGTTGTGATACTATAGCTGGCATCATTAACCGTAATACTTTTAGTTCCTACGCAACCATTCGCATCT
>JANMYC010001232.1:0-2274 GCA_031381715.1 Saprospiraceae bacterium | reverse complement strand
TTTCACAATGCTCGGCGAAGAAGCGACCCGCCAAATAGCCGTTGATAGAGATGCAAAAGGTTTTCCCGAAAATCATGATGCGGCTCAGTTGGGTGGTAAATCAGCCGGAAGTGCAAGGAAGAATTTTGAAAAAACATCGGGTAAAAAGGTGATTTCTGCTCAAAATTTTAAGCATTTAAAAGAAAAAGATAGTACCGAGAAATTGGAATAATCAAGCGTTTATCAGTTTATCAGTTTTGCAGTTTTGCAGTCTAACGAACAACCCCTCAGTATATTGAGGTTTTTAAAGAGAAAAATCAATTAAAAAATCAAATTTTATACACAATCAATTATGAGCAAAATTAAAGTAGGAGTAGTCGGAACGGGTTTTATAGGGCCCGCGCACATTGAGGCATTGCGCCGCTTACCGAATGTGGAAGTTGTGGGTTTATGCGAAGTGAATATCGAATTGGCAACGGCAAAAGCACGGCAATTAGGTATTCCTAAAGCGTATGTTTTTGAAGATTTATTAAAAGATGAGAGCATCCAATCGGTGCATATCTGTACGCCCAATTTTTTGCATTACTCGCAATCAAAAGCCGCTTTATTAGCGGGCAAGCACGTGATTTGTGAAAAACCGTTGGCAAAAGATTTGCACGAAGCGGAAGAATTGGTGGCTTTGGCGGCTCAAACGGGCTTGGTGAATGCAGTGCATTTTAATTTGCGTTATTATCCTTTGGTGCGTCAAATGAAAACGATGCGTGAAAAAGGGGATTTGGGTGATGTATATTCTATTCTCGGGTCGTATTTACAGGATTGGTTGTTTTATGAAACGGATTATAACTGGCGTTTGGAGCCCGACAAGTCGGGTGCTTCGCGGGCGATTGCGGATATTGGTTCGCATTTGATGGATGTGATTGAGTACATTACAGGTTTGAAAACGGTGGAAGTGATGGCAGATTTTAATACCATCCATAAAACCCGTAAAAAGCCTTTAAAACCCGTTGAAACGTATTCGGGTAAAATGCTGCAACCAGAGGATTACGCGGATGTGCCTATCAATACCGAAGATCATGCGAATGTTTTATTGCGTTTTGATAACGGTAATCGGGGTTCGGTAACGGTTTCACAAGTATCGGCAGGTCGTAAAAACCAATTGAAATTGGAGATTTCAGGCGCAAAAAAGACATTTGCGTTTAATTCTGAATCACCGAATGAATTGTGGATTGGTAATCGCGACGGCTATAATCAATCTTTAATGCGTGATCCTTCCTTGGCGTATCCAGAAGCAAGTGCAATTATGAGTTTCCCCGGCGGACACAATGAGGGTTTCCCAGACACTTCTAAGCAAATGTTTAAGGAAGTGTATGCGGCCATCGAAGCGGGTAAGCAGCCTGAAAAGCCAAGTTTTCCGACTTTTGCGGATGGTTATAGAGAGTTATTGATTTGTGAGCGGATTTTAGAAAGTAATATTAAACAGGCTTGGGTGACGGTGTGATGATTTATGATTTAGGAATAATGATTATTGATTTATGAATTTAAGTATTGGGTTTACAAAACTGTTTTAGGACTTAAAAACTAAACTTACTATGAAAAACGACCATTTTAATAAAATGGATTTAGAAGACCGTTTGATTGAGTTTGCTGTTAGAAGTATCAAAATAGCAGAAGGCTTACCCAATACAGTGGCTGCAAAACATTTAGGCGGACAACTAACACGCTCTGGTACATCACCTGCTTTAAATTATGCAGAGGCACAGGCGGGAGAATCGAGGCAAGATTTTGTCCATAAAATGAAGATTTGCTTGAAGGAACTGAGAGAAACGATGGTTTGCTTGAAAATTATTCAGAAGTTAAGCTATTTTAAAGGTGAAAGGCTCGATTCTGTTTTAAAAGAAAATAACGAATTGATATCTATTTTTGTTAAAAGTATAGAAACAGCAAAAAAGAATATTGAAGACCAAAAACGTCAGAATGTTTCAAAAACTTCATAAATCGTAAATCAATAATCGCTATTCGTAAATTTTGATATTTTTAAATCAAATAGTATAATTTATGAGAAAAATAAGAATGGGCATGGTTGGCGGTGGCGAAGGTGCTTTTATAGGTGGCGTTCACCGCATGGCAGCCGCATTGGATGGGCAAATTGAGCTTGTTTGCGGCGCATTTTCAAGTGACCCTGAGCGGTCGAGACGGTCGGGGGAGGCTTTGTATTTGGATCCGAAGCGGATTTATCCTGATTTTGCTACCATGATAAAAGCCGAAAAACGCCTTCCTGCGGATAAGCGGATGGAT
>JANMYC010001196.1:0-6946 GCA_031381715.1 Saprospiraceae bacterium | reverse complement strand
AGAAAATCCAAGTCCCTTTTTTGACTTGTTCTTCAGAAGGGTCACACATAGTAGTACCGTTATTCATGGTCCATAAGCCATTTAATCCGAAAGTTTCAAAATTATCTTTATCACATTCTTCCATAAAGCTATCTGTCACGTCAGCTGTCGCGCCATTTACAACAGCTTCTATTTTTGAAACTTTCCAGTCACTTGAAGCGATAATTTCTTTTTTTGATGCAGGAGCAACTGCGGCGTCGTCTTTGGTACAAGATGCGAATGCTACCAATATGCAGGCAGCTACGAAAAAGTTTTTCATGAATTTTTAGTTAAAATAAGGATTTGAAAATAAGTTTTGATAAAATTAAATGACCAATTTCTGCAGAAATCAAGTACCATTTTTAGTTTAAATATTAGCTAATTATGAACTGACTTCCCTAAAACTATGCCAACAAACTTATTTATCGTTACCCCATTTTCCTTACATTTAATTAAAAAACATATCAAAAGCACCTAAATTGGTCTATTTTTAAAATTAAAAATCAACCTTCATTCATACATCTTCTCATCTACCCATTGTAAATCAAAGTGTTATAAATAAGCATTTCTACCACTTTTTTAAAATAACTAAATCGTCAATATAATTTACAGTCTGCCCAATATACGGCTTAACTTTTTTCACATTTTTTTTATTGCAATATTTTCTTTTTTTACATATTTCCATTAAAAGCAAAATCTCGATAGGAAGTTGAGCTCCTAACGAGATTTATAGAGATTTTATAGAGATTTTATAGAGATTTTTACTGAGGGGGTGTGGTTCAACCTATCCTTCTCTATCCTCAAACAAAGTTTTTAATTCCTCAATATACCAGTAATCTAAATTACTATAACGAAACAACGCCTTACAACGGTCATCAAAATAATCCATCAACTTGTGTTTGACAATCAATTTTAAGGCTTTTTCAAATGCTGTGCTCGAAGCATTATAATCAGCATCTGGCATACCTCCGAATTGACTTGCAAAACTGGTAGCCGTTTCCACTCGATATAGAATCAAATCCACAACCTCATGTGGAAAAGCCGATATTTTCTCAAAATCAGTGATTATTTTACGAATATCTGCATTACTCACATTGCGGGGGTTACCAGAAGGCGTCCAAAACTTTTTATAAATCTTAGTCTTGCATTCCTCTAATATCTTCTGCCTGTCTTCTTTTGTCATCAAATCTTGAGCATAAAACATCTGCACTTGCTCCAATTTATTGAACAATTTGAGCAATTCGGCACGTAATTCCTCTTCTGTCATTTCAGCGAGGAGTTTTTTGAAATCGGAAAGCTTGGGTTTGGGCATGGCTATATTTTTAGATATCTATTACAAATCAATTTCCTTATAACGAAACCAACGCTTTCAAATCACTATTTGACATATTTCCAATCCAGTTTTCGCCTACTGAAACAGTCATATCTGCCAAATTCTTTTTAAGTTTGAGCATTTCGTCAATTTTTTCTTCAAAAGTACCTTGCGTGATAAGGCGATACACCATCACATTGTTTTTCTGCCCGATGCGATACGCACGGTCAGTCGCTTGGGCTTCAACAGCCGGATTCCACCAAAGGTCGTAGTGAATCACATTAGCAGCCGCGGTCAAATTTAAACCCGTTCCACCTGCTTTGAGCGATAAAATAAAGGTGGATACTGAGGGGTCATTTTGAAATGCCTCTACCATCGCATCACGTTGTGGACGGCTGCTACCACCGTGCAAAAACAAGGGTTTTGTACCATAATTACCGTTTATAAAAGTGCTTAACAAATCTCCCATTTCGTGATATTGCGTAAAAATCAATGTTTTTTCCTTGTTTTCATAGATATTATCTAAAAGATTGAACAGCATATCCATTTTTCCTGACAGATTGGGGTCGCGTTTTCCTTTTTTCAGAAATTGATAAGGATGATTACAAATTTGCTTCAATGCTGTAATCATTTTTAACACCAACCCTTGTCGGGCTATGGGTTCTGATTCATCATAAATGATTTTCATACTTTCATTGACCACGTTTTGATAAATGGCTGCTTGCTCGGAAGTCAATGTTACATATTGATTGTTCTCAATTTTATCGGGCAAATCAGCGATGATTTTTTTATCCGATTTTAAACGACGCAACATAAAAGGGGCTGTGATTTTTTTAAATAAAGCCGCTTGTTTTTGGTCGTGGTCGCGTTGAATAGGGCGACCAAAATCGTCGTTAAAACGTTTGAGCGCACCCAAATAGCCTTTGTTCGTATAGTCCAAAATACTCCAAAATTCGCTCAAACGATTTTCTACGGGCGTACCACTCATCGCAATTCTGACATCCGCTTTGATATTTTTAACGCTTTTGGTCTGTTCTGTATCAGGGTTTTTGATATTTTGTGCTTCGTCAATGATAGTGCAATACCATTTCCCTTGTTTGAGCATTTCCTGTTCATTGCGGACAATGCCATAAGTAGTAATAACAACATCGGTATCATGCATTGCAAAAACCCGCTTTTGACCATGATAGACTGTTGCCCGCAATTCAGGTGCAAATTTTTCAATTTCTTTCACCCAATTGGTCAACAATGAGGTTGGTACAATGACAAGAGCCTTTTTTTTATCGCCAATCATGCCCTCTTCTTTAAATTTCAAAAGCGTAGCAATTACTTGTAGCGTTTTGCCCAAGCCCATATCATCAGCCAATAAAGACCCGAAACCAACGCGGGTATTTTTCATTAACCACTCGTAACCCGATATTTGATAAGGACGCAAATTGGCTGTCAAGCCCAGAGGCAAAGGCACAGCTTCGGGATTGACAAAATTTTGGACAAAGGCAGCCGCTTCTTCCGTCAAACCGATTTTTATACCTTCATACTCCTCTGCTATCACCGTTTTAAACAAGTCCAAACCCGTCAAATCGGGCGGATTTTCGAGTTTTTTATACATTTTTTTCAAATCCTCTTGCTCTACGAGGATGTATTGGTCTTTTAATTTCACAATGCCATTCAGCCCTGTCACCATCTTACTAAAATCTTTCACCGAAAGGCGTTCATTACCAAGCGCAACCTGCCAATCAAAACTCACCAAATCATCGAATTTCAAGAAAGAAACAACGGGTTTATTGTCCTTAAATTTTTGTTTTGCTAAAAGCGTGGCTTGTGGGCGCACCAAATGTTTTAAGCCTTTGGGCAGCAAGATTCTGATACCAAAAAGCCCCAAAGCAGGCAATGTTTTCAACATAACGGACACAAAACTTACGTTATCGAAAGACAAATGCTTTGTGCCTTGCGATTCCACAATGCTGTTAAGTTTTGGAAAATACTCAGACAGCAGCATCAAATCTTTCAACACATCATACTTAATCGCTTCATATTTAGACTTTTTAAAAATATCTTTAAGCGGTACAGGCTCGGTCAATTCCGCCTTTCTATTTTCTACCAAAACAGACACATCAAACCCGCCACTCTCATTTTCTTCCACTTTTAGAAGCGGCACATGTTCTTTGTGGGTCATGTAAAAATTATTGAGCCAAAGTTGTATTAATTGAGGCGTTTCATCTTTGAAATACTGAGGGGGGGTGTCATATGAGCTAAAGAGTTTCGCAATTGGACTAACTTCAAGACTTGCCCCTTCTGCCACGCAAAACCCAATAAAAAGCGCACACAAACTATTCAACGCTTCGGAAGCTGCCTGTTGAGCTTCCGTTTTATCCATATTCACTTTCACAAGCCCAGCAGGGACGTTTTTACTTAAAATATCATATTGTGCTTTTACTTTTTCATTGATTACAGCAGGCAGCCACCGTACCCGATAGGTATTGGCAGCGACTTCCAATAGTTGTGGCATAATTGCCCCATTTTTGGCAAGATGTAATGAAAAATAGAATATATCATAGAGCGTTACCAAAGTAGGCGACATTTGCCTTCGATTTTCAACATTTAGACTTATCAAGGCGTGTATCATATTCCGCAAAACTTGGCTTTCATATTCCTTTGATTTCTCTTTTTTTTCGGTTAAAATCACTTTTTGCAGCCAAAGATTTTTATCTAAAACAAATTCAATTGCATTATCAGATACCAATTCAAGAGTTTTTTTAGGGATAATGATATCCCCTCTCAGTATTTTACGGGCGGCACGGTCTGTACTGTTATATAATTTTTCAATAAAGACTTTAAAATCCGTATTGTAAAATAAAGGTTGTGGTTTTAACAGGGACAAAATATCGGCTTTGGTATCGGGGATTTGAGTAAAATCTAAATTGTTTAAATCATAAATAGTATTTGTAATTATTTGATTATCAATTTCTTGTGAAGGTTGAACAATCTCTTTCTTTGATTTTTTAACTATTGTCACATCGCCCTTCGCGGGGGCATCCCCTACTTTATTTGTTAATTTATTGTCTAAAAGATTGGCTACCGAAGGGATACGCTCCACTTTTTTATCCCCAATTTTAAAGTTATTTTTCTCCAATTCTTTAACCAAATCTAAGCCATGCACTTCAAAAACCATAAAAGGATTGCGGTCAATTTCATCAGCAACTGTATAGACAACGGCGGCTAAATGCTTGCACGGTATAGCACTATCGGGGCAGGAACACTTCATCCCAAAATCCCGCCATGTGCGTGGAAAAACTTTAATGCCGTTGTTTTCGGCAAACGTCAACATTTCTTGCGGCAACTCTCTATTCAATAGTTTTGCTACTACGACAGGATTGCGAATGGCTTCTTCAACCACTTGTTTTTTGTCACTCTCACTAAAAAGTGGAATGGTAATCGTGATGCGATAAGGGCGCGGGGCAGAGCCTTGCACTTTGGCTTGAATAACGTTTTTTTCAATTTCAACAGACCACACACGACCTGTATTGGCATACGTTTTCCCTCGAGGCAAGCGATTAGAATAATCAATATTGGAGAGCGAATTGAGCCACTGTTGCCCCCACCAAGTTATCCCATACTTTTTCGACATAGCTATGTTATGTTGGATTTGGTCAATGGAAGATGCGTCATCAAAAAAGTTGTTTTTCGATGACGCATCTTGCTGTTTTATTTGAGGTGTAAATTTATAGTATTTGCGTCAATTTATCGAATAATTTGAACAGCTTTTGCACCTAATTCCTCCTCAGTCATTTCAGCGAGGAGTTTTTTGAAATCGCTTAATTTTGGTTTTGCCATAATTCAGAATTTTAAAATACAAAACGCTTGTTCTCTTTCAAAGAACAAGCGTCCTAAAACTTTATCAAGTTGTATATTTATGTTATCTCTGCCAAAATATTAATCCGTCAATAAGTGATGGCTTGTTTTATTTCAGTTATTTACTCTTTAACCATTCAATAACCTCTTTATTAAACCAAGTATCATTTTGCTTTTGCGCATAAAAGCTATTTCTCTTACCTTTTTCTAATTTTTCAATCGCAACTAAAATTTCAGCTTTTTCTAAATCCGTATGAGCATCTCTATAATCCTCCATTAGATTTTCTATATCTCCGTCATTTCCAAATTTTCCAAGAAATGCTCTTAAAATTGATTTTAAGAAAAATGTTAAATTTTTTGTTCTTAATTCACGAATTACTTTTAAATGATGTTCCTCAACACTTGAAATATTTTCAATAAACCATTTGAGTACTTGATAATTTTGATATTCGTAAATTGATTCATCAGAATTTAAGAAATTAAATAGAAAATTTACGACTATTTCATTCTTACCAATCGAACTAAAATATTTTAATATAGTTCCTGTTTCCTCAGGATGTTGTATGAAAATACTGAGTGCATAGTCAAAGGCATAATCATCATTAATTTCTTTTAGTCTATTGATCAAAAAACGAAATAATCTTTTATCGAATTTATAACTTATTTTATCATCTATAAAGAATTTATTAAAGACATTTTTTATATCTAAAAGAGTTGAATTCTCAATAATAAATTTAGGCTTATCAATCACTTTAATATCATTTGTTTCATCACTATAATTATTTAATGAATTATAATACGATTTGAACATTTTATCAAACTCGGGAGAACCACCAATCTCAGTTCTTATTCTTTCAATTTGTGATGAAACGCCATTAATTTCTTCAAATGCAGCACTTTTTTCTAATATTTTTGTTTTTGAAGATTGTAAATTTAATCCTCGTTGACCTAATAAACTTGCTAATTTTTTTAGTGCTAATTTAGCTTCAATTTCAGATTTACAAAAAATTCGTATATCATCTACATAACGTACATAGTCAAACCCTTCATTCTTCATTTTCAAGTCAACTATCCAAAGATAAAGTTTCGCTAAAATATGAGAAGGTATACAACCTTGAGGTATACCTTTCCCTTTTACGATACTCCATCTTGTAAGCGATTTTCGGATATTATCCTTTATTTCATTTGATAATTCTAATCCTAATGAGTCTAAATCTTCAATAAGAAGTTGATGTTGTATGTTTTCGTAAAATCCAGTTATATCTGTAAAAACAACATGATTGTAATTATCAGATTGAGATTTTTTAATGGAATAATCTGTAAACTTGGCGAACGATACATAGGAATTTTGCACCCAATCATATATATCACCTGTCAATATATATCCAAAGTCATTTACACCCTGCGAGTCTCTGATTTTTTTATAAATTAAATCATAACAAAGGCCTACATTGTAAGTATAATAAAAATAATCACTAAATTTTAGTATTGAACCAGGTCTTATCAGACCATTCCCTTTTGGAATTTCGCAAATTTGAACATCAGAAACTTCATATTTATTACTATTTATTTTTTCTTCAATTTCTAATAAATATCTTTCTTTAATTCTACCTAAAATATTAATCTCAAAAGGGTGTTTAATAAAATGATTATTAGAGTCCTTAACAGTCCTATCCCATGTCAAACTTATAATCTCTGGTAATCCAATACTATCTTTTAAGTTTTTTATAATTATAATAGTATCTTTTTTCTTTTTTATTTCAT
>JANMYC010001179.1:0-2429 GCA_031381715.1 Saprospiraceae bacterium | reverse complement strand
GTTAAACTCTATTGTTTTTGCTTGCATGGTGCAATTTTTAATTTTTTAAAAAGCCGACTACACGCATGTAATCGGCACAAAATAAACAAAATGTTTACGCAAAAATCTCCCGAAGAAGATGTGCAAAAGTATCATCTAATTTGTATGTCGCAAACATACGAATTAAAGATAACAATTACTAAATAAAGGTCAAAGTAAGGGTATATTTGAACTATTTTGTTAATTTAACATAAATATAATTATGAGTAGTAGGTGTGTTGTTTGAATCGTCCTGAAATCACTTCAGCAATTCCGCATATGAAAAAAATCATTCAATTTTAGGCTTAAAAAGAGCCCAAACGGTCTGATATATAAAGTCCATAGAATGACAGGAAGTTGTTTGAAATACAGCCCTTAAGGCACTCCAGATTCTGATTTTAGTTGTAACAAGTTGTTCGATTTCTTTAAAAATGTGACAGCAGACTTGAATGAGTTGGTCGAGATAAAAAGCATAGAGCATCAGATAAGCGAACATGGTTGATAAATGATCCTTACCATGCCCGTAATTATGCTCAAACTTATACCCTAAATTTTTAAGGGTATTGAAAGTTTCGTTCTCAATTTTCCATCTTGCTCTGCCCGCTCGCATTATATCAAAGAGTTTATTGGCACTTAATACAATATTAGTAATCCAAGTAAAGGTCGTTGTTTTACCCTGTTTATCGGTTTGACGATATTGTATAAAATTGACCCGAACATCAGGCGCAGCGTTACATAAAAGGACATTATTGACATATTCGAACTCGTGAGTTATGCCATTTTTAACGATTTTATATCTTTTTAGCTCATTGCGCTGCCGTTTGCCTTCAATTTGAGCAAAAAGCGTTTTATGACTATCGGGTTTCACATTTAAGATATAGTCAAAACCATTGTTGAGTAATTCTCGAATATGCGGTGCATTGGCATACAAAGCGTCTTCAACAAACAAGAGATTGTATTTATTTTGGTAGCTACCATAATCCAATTTCATGTTTTTTTGTAAGCGTTTGGCAGCATTGCGTTCACAATCGTTCTTTAGAACACCATCTTGTTGCACCATCGGTTCTACATTGACTATAAATGTCTCTCGTTTGTCGGGGTGAACCAGAGCAACACAAAGCATATTATGATGATAAGTACAACTGCCATCTTTATGCATTTTTGTCAAACAACACGAACAGCCAAGGCTCTTCGAGCTAAAATGTTGAACACCATCACAAGAGAGGATTAAATACTCAACTGACCCTATTTTATAACTATATTCTTTCAAAATACCCACTTTCTCGAGTTTTTTAAATTGTTTGACAAATTGAATACGCATAAAATCGGGATTTTGAGTATCTAAAACCCGGCGTAATTGGTCGTCTGAGCATAAACTGCGGATGCCATAAACCGTTTTGACATTCATTTTCTCGAACTGCGTCAGCTGTTTAAACTCTAAAAGTGAACTATATTTTAGATTAAACATCGCAAAACCACTCATGAATATATCATCCAATTTGTGACTGGCATTTTTCGCTCGTTTATCTTCAATTGTGGCAAACAACTCTCGTAGTTCAGCAAGTTCGCTGTCCATGTTTATTTGTTGGCGTTGGGCTGTATATTGACTTTGTCTCATCTGACAAAGGTATGTTTTTTGACTTTTTTTCCATATGCGGAATTGCTGTGAGAGATTACTTTATATACACAACCTACGTATATTCAAGAGTCTATGCGCCGACGTGATACCCGCTTTTTCAAGCTATCACTCCAAGTTCCCTTCGGAAAAGCCGATGCTTCCATGTTTAAACGCATGAAAGACAGTAAAAAACAAGGCGGACAAGAGCAACCAGATTTTGGGGGTGGTTGATTTAGGATATTGAGATATTAGGATATTGAGATATTGGGATATTACTGGTAACTTCGGAAATCTCTTATTTTGTCTCTATTCGTAAGTTTAAACTTAATTCCAATGGGTTTTAACCCATTGTGTTGGGTGAAACACCGGGTTAAAACCCGTTGGAATATCAAAAATTGAGATTTCCGAAGTTATCAGGATATTAGGATATTGATGTTTATGGTGCTGATCCCCAAATACTATTCGTTTAAAATAGTCTAAAAAGGCTTAAAAGTGAATACATTCCTGTTACAAGGAGTTTATTGGCTTTTAAGCCTTTTTGATTTTTAAAATATTAATCGTTAATTCATGTTATGGGTTATTCAATATGTCGTGGCTACGCCACTCAAAACAAATATGGTTTATATTTTCTACCGTTATTTAATGCCTAACGGCACTTTGTTCTAACATAAGAAGTACCGTTAGGCATTAAATATCGGTAGAAATAGTAATAAAACCCGCCCCATAAGTCCCGTAGGGACGACATCGCTAAAAAAAGCCAATTGAGTTAATTCATCACAAAAGCAACCTTATC
>JANMYC010001163.1:0-5915 GCA_031381715.1 Saprospiraceae bacterium | reverse complement strand
ACTGGCTAAAGCAAGGAAAATAATATACTCCAATGTAAAAAGATATAAGCCTTTTTGGTAGTACAAAACGGGCGCAATAATATCCACCATCACCCACAATATCCACGACTCTATTTTTTTAATAGTCAACAAATAATTCCCTACGATACTCATCATCATAATCAGAGTGTCCGCATACGGAAAAGCGGCAGGTTGTGTAAAAAACGTGGGAAAAAGCCTTTGTAAACCACCTTCCGCGATAAAAAAGCCGACTATTAAAGTAGAAATAAGGATAAAAATGCCCGTATAGATTTGTTCTTTGCCGCTTAAAAAAGAGACTTTCACGACTTGCTCCGCCGTGTTTTTGTCTCTTCTTGCCCATTGCCACCAGCCATAAATACCCGTCGCAAAAAAATATGCTTGCAATATCATATCTGAATAAAACTGGGCTTGATAAAAAACCACCGCCGAAAGGACGATATTCACTAAACCGATGCCCCAATTGGCAATATGCTCTTTGGCACTCAACCACACCGCCGCCAAACCAAAAATAGTGGCTACAAGTTCGAGCCAACTCATATCGTATTTTAAAACACTGAATGCAATATTATGAATATCGAAAAAACTCATCCGCTAAAGTTTTAAATGAAAAATGTACAAATTCAAGGGTGAATATAGTGATTCCTACATCCTTGCGGGGATTATTTTGTAGTTTTGTATTTTACAATCATTCATTTATCCATATTGAACCATGCTATTAGGAATAGGTACGCGCGTAAAATTTTTGAGAACACCCGACTCTGGCAAGATTACCGCCAAGCTTGGTGATGGCATGGTCATGGTTCATCTCGATGATATGGACATGGAAATACCCGCTTTTGAAGAAGACCTTCTTCGAGAAGAAGCGTATCTTGAAAACAATGAATTGCAAAAAACACTGATTGAATATCCCCATTTAGCGAAGCAGAAAAAGGAAAAAGAGCTACCCCTCAGTATTACTGCCTCGAGTACGCCCATAAAGCCTAATTTTACCAATGCGGGTATTCAACTGGCTTTTCAAGCTCAGAAAAAAAGCAATGGGGAAATAGATAAATTTGACGTTTTATTGCTCAATGATACGCATTATGACCTTTTATTTGAGTTCAATTTTGTTATTTTCAATGATATTACTTGGTCAAAAGACGGTAAACTCTCAGCCGTCAGTTTTGAAAAATTAGGAGAATTATTTTTTGATGAAATCAATGACCTTCCTCAAACAGATGTGACCATTTCGCCCATTTCTACTGAGGGGGTCGGCGAAAAATTGTATAAAACATTGAAAATCAAGCCTAAACAGTTTTTTAAAAATGCAGTTCAATCCACATTTCTCAATTGCGAATTATATATTTTCCCGCTTTTTGAATCACTTTTGCAAAACGACGAAGCACCAAGCGATTTAAAAAAATACACCAACGAGATAATAAAAGTAAAAAAAATCGAGCAAAAAAAGAGAGACGATTCGTATCGTTTCGACCCCGTTGCCGATGTGAATGAATACGCTACTTTTGTCAACGAAATAGACCTACATATCGAGCTTTTGCACAACAATCCTCAAGTATTAAGCAGTGTCGAAATTGTTAATTTTCAAATGAGGGCATTTGAAACCTTCCTTTCAAAAGCCATTCGATTGGGCATTAAAAAGATTTTTATCATCCACGGCGTCGGGAAAGGACGATTAAAAGACATGATTCATGCCCGCTTGCGCAGGCACCCAGATATCACAACTTTCAGAAATGAATATTACGAAAAATACGGATGGGGTGCTACGGAAATTATTCTGTAATATATAAAATTGGCTTTTTTTTAATCTTGAATACAAATAATTCTGCATATTCTTCTTTATTCAAAATTATTTTCTTAAAATTGCTATTATTTTAGAATAATCAATAAGGCTTATTTCTTAGAAGCTAAAATGCTCGGAAGACAACAATAGGTCATTCGTAACTTGAGAACTTATCTGGATTATAATTCTTTAACCAACTTGAATCGTTGACTATTAGCAAAGCCCAACTCGTTGAATTTCAATAAGCTGGGCTTCATTATATGCTGGATGTTAGATTTAAGAGGTTGGATGTTAGACTTAGTTAACCCAAAGACTCTTTTTCCAATTCCTTGAAGTAATATATTGACTTTTCTTTGAGCATTTGCTCTTGTGCTTTTTCACCTTTGACACCGTAAGGTTTGAGTATTTTATAATGAGGCCACCCCTCAGTATCCCGCCCAATAAACTCATAATATCCATCATAACTCATGAGTTCGCATACGCCGATATGCATTAAATCCTGCTTTTCTTCCTTAGTGAATGCTTTTCTCCAAAAGCCTAACTCTTGGATGCCAATCATCAAAAGGACAATATTAAGGTCTGGTAATCCCTCGTGTTTTAATACTTCTTTTACTGTATGGCGCACTTTGAGCCATTCAAATTCAAATTCCCAATCTTCCATTTAATAAAATATTTAATTTAGAACATTTGTTCTAAAGCGTGAATTTGTATATTATTTAGCCGTTTTTTAAGTAAAAAATCGAAAAATGCATCAAAAAGTATAAATTTAAAATCAAATAATTAAAATCGATTTTTAAAAATATACTTTTAAAAAAAATTAGAGCAAAATAGAACATTTGTTCTAATTTTAAAATCCGACTCGTAATCTTCTCTTTTTTACTTTAAAAAACCGCTACAAAGGTATTATATGAAAACCTGATTTGAGCATAGTTTTTTGAGTGTTTTCTAAATTTTTACAAAATCCCAAAATAAAGCCGCCGCCGCCCGAACCACATAATTTGAGTTTATAAATATCGCTACTCAATCCCTCAAGCCATATATTTTTAAAAGCCAACGGAACAGCTTCTGGAAAGTGACGGTATTGAAAAAGGCTTATTTTATGCACTGAATCGAACAATGCGTCAGGAATATTTCCCAAATAAGCAGTAATGGCGTCGTCAATATCGGGGACAAAATACTCACTAATAAGCTCCCGATACTGAGGGGTCTTAGCACGGTCACCGAAAATCTTAATCAAATGTTCTCCTTTGCGTGGGATATGGGTATCAATTAAAAATAGGTGTAAATCATTTTTTGAAACGGTAATAGTTTCAATTTTTTTATCCTTTTTAATTAAAACAGGCTTCTGAATATAGCAAATCAAGGGGTCAAATCCTGAACTGGAACCATGAAAATAACTTTCCATTTTACCTAAAATACCTTTTAATTCTACTAAATCAGTCGTTTTATGAGGGCAAAACATATCGTAAATTGCGGCTACCAATGCCCCACTGCTGCCCGTACCATACCCTCGAGGTATATTTGAATCAAAATATAAACCTTGAGATAGCATTTGCTTTAACCCCTCAGTATCAAGTCTTATTTCTTGATTTTGAGTTAAATTATGCAGATAATCAGCAAATTTGGGCAAATCGTATTGCAAATTTTTATCCTCTGAATACTTCCAACTGCCGCCATATCGCTCAAGCGGTAAGGCGAGGGCTTGCGATCCCAGTAAAACGGTGTGCTCGCCGAATAGAAGTAATTTGGAAGGATAGAAATTGTTTGACATATCAAAAGCCCGTATATTTTTATTAAGTAGTTTGGATAAAATAAATGCTGCTATCTTTCTAAGCCGGTTCTATAAGATGTAAAAAACACTCCGCTTTGCTCCGCATTTTTTACATTTTACAGACCGACGATAGCAGCATTTTTTACTTTGTCCCTAACGTATGTGATTTTTATTTAACAAGATTTTAATTTCTTGTTGTGCAATAATTTTCGTTTCAAACAGTTTTTAAAATGAATATAAAAAGGACAATAATTTTTTTCAAATTCCCCTCAACTTACTTGGATTGTATCCCCTCTCTTGGATTCATTTTTGCATATTTAAAAGGACAATTTTTAACAAAACTTAATCACCTCAGGTTCAATATTTACCCATAGATGACAGCATAACTCTACACGCAATTTCATTTTATTTCAGAACCGTTAAAATTTACAAGCATGAGAACACTATTGTGTCTATGGGTATGCAGCATTATTTCTATTTCCTCAATTTCAGCCCAATGCCTTGAAGGTAATTGTCAGAATGGACAAGGGGTTTATCAATTTGACAATGGAAACAAGTATTCAGGAGATTTCCGAAAAAGTATTATGAATGGCAAAGGTACGCTTTATTTTGCCAATGGCAATCGCTACAACGGTGATTGGTTAGGCGGTTTTAGAGAAGGTTTGGGGATTTATTATTTCTCAAATGGCAATGTTTTTACCGGTAATTTCAAGAAAAATAAATTTCATGGTCAAGGAAATATGACTTTTACAAGTGGTAATAAGTACACAGGAACGTGGGAAAATGACCAACCTCATGGCATGGGAACTTACTTCTTCGCCAGTGGTGACCGCTACGAAGGCACATTTAAATTCGGTAAATTTGATGGAGTAGGCACCATGTTTTATAAGAATGGTGAAAAATACGTAGGTGAATGGGCAAATAACGTGAGAAATGGCAGAGGCAAAATGTACCGTGTGGACAATAAAGTGATTGATGGTGTATGGGTTAATGGCACTATGACCAACAGTACTGAGGGGGGAAATGCTCCCAATCAATCAAATACTACAGCTTCTACATCCGTAAATACAACGGGTTTGCAGGACTGCAATAAAAATTACTGCCGCGAAGGTAAAGGCACGTATCAATACGGCGATGGCAGCAAATGGGTGGGCGATTTCAAAGATGGTACGCCAGAAGGTCAAGGCACCTGTTATTATGTCAACGGCGATAAATACGTAGGCAAATTTGAAAAACACGCACCGCATGGAGAAGGGGCAATGTACTATAAAAATGGTCGTATTTTATCTGCTATTTGGGAATATGGTCGCCCCGTAGGAGAAATTCCCGCAAACAGTAAGGTAAGTGAAACACCCGTTGAAATCGAGAGAGACAATGAAGTGAAAATATGGGCGGTGGTAATAGGAGTAGGTCGATACAGCACAATGCCCGTTTTGAAATATTCCGATGATGATGCTTATCAATTTTATGCCTTTTTAAAAAGCCCAGAAGGAGGTGCTTTACCCGATAAACAGTTGCGTGTATTGGTGGATGAAGATGCCACAAGAGCGAATATATTGACAACAATGCGTCAAGTGCTTTTGAAAGCGGATGAAAATGACGTGGTGGTTTTCTATTTTTCAGGTCATGGGCTTGAAGGTTCGTTTTTACCGCAAGATTTTGACGGCATCAATAATAAACTGTTACACTCTGATGTCAAGGCTATTTTAGAACAAAGTAAAGCAAAGCATAAAATCTGTATTGCCGATGCGTGCCACAGTGGTACTCTTTTAGCCATGAAACAACCCGTAGAGAACGTTTTACAGACTTATTACAAAGCGTTTAATGCTTCGTCAGGCGGTACAGCTTTATTTATGTCCTCCAAAGGAGAGGAATATTCTTTAGAAGACCAAGGCTTGCGTTCAGGTATTTTTAGCCATTATTTGATTAGAGGATTAAAAGGTGAGGCGGATTTTGATGGCAATAAAATAGTCACTATCCGTGAAATATATGATTTTGTGTATAAAAATGTGAGAACTTACACATCAAATGTGCAAACGCCTATGATTAGTGGCAAGTATGACCAATCAATGCCAGTGGCTGTGGTTCGGCACTAATAAAAAGTTAAAAATATGGTGCGTTACGCTCCATCAAGCTAAAAGCATGACTGAGGGGGTAACTTCTCAACCCTGCAAGCGTTTTAAAATGCTTGCAGGGTTTTTATTTTAGAGTATTTTACTTAAAATTGTGCTTTAATGTCAACCAATTCCAAATTATGAAAAAACAACTTATCGAGTGTGTCCCTAATTTCAGTGAAGGGCGTGATATGTCCATTATCAAGCAAATAACGGATGAAATAGAAAG
>JANMYC010001147.1:0-2270 GCA_031381715.1 Saprospiraceae bacterium | reverse complement strand
GGTACTTTTATATTTCGTGAGATTTTTTTAAAATAAATTAAAAATTTTCTCACGAAATAAAAATATCACCCTTTATAGTAGAAAATGAAGCCCGATACTGAGGGGGTAGTCGAACATCTAAACATATAGTTTTATGCAAGTAACTGATAATTTAGGCTTAACAGAAGACGAATTTCACAAGCTGCGACGAGGTGACCACCGCTTACAAACGAGGGTTTTTGATAAATATGCACCTTATTTTATGAAAATCGTTTTATCAAAATTCAGCGTTTCAGCGGAAGCGGATGCCGAGGATATTGTCAGCGAAGCATTTGCAAAATTGTTTTGCAAAGTGTTGTCGGGCGATTTGCAGCGGGACAATTTGAACGGTTATGTCTATACAATTGTAAAAAATAAGTGCTATCAATACACCGAGCAAAAGAAGAAAAATATAGTAGAAATCAAAGAGTTTTTGCCCGAAATGATTGAAGAAGAGTCTAATAATGACCTTTTAACGATGCTCAATGCTGCCTTTAACCGTCTGGGCGAGCAGTGCAAAAAGCTGTTAAGCGGCTTTTATTGGGAGGACAAAGACCATAAAGAAATGGCTCAAGAAATGGGCATTTCGGAAGATGCTTCTCGCCAACGCAAACGCGAGTGCATGAAAAAACTGAGGGGTTTGGTAGTTAGTAGTCAGTTGACGAGTAGTTAGTGGTCAGACTCTCACTAACTATTCACAAACTGACCACTGACTACTAAAAAAACTAACAACTAAAATGAAAAAAGAAGACTTTCAGAAATGGGTAAATGAAGATTTATCCGAAGGAGAATCTGAAATTTTGGAAAAAAATATAATGGAAAATTTATTAGAGCATAGGCTTCAGCAAGAGTTCAAAGAGCGTTTGCAAGCCCGTCGTGTGCGCCGAGGTTATGTAAAATGGGGATTGATAGCCTTAATTGGTTTGGCAATTATTGGGATTTTAATATATGTTTTAAATCAGAAAAAAACGTCTGATTTGGGGTATCAAGAACCTGTGCCTACGAGTACTCAAAATACAGAAACGCCCATTAAAAATACAGAAATAGCATTAAAACAAGACAATGCGCCTATTAATAATGTGAAAAATGCGGATGAAACGATTAGCATGCAGCCCCCAATTTCGACGACAATTAATGAGGCTTTTAATATTGAAAACAAACCGATACTTATTGAAAAGCCTCAGATGAGAAAGTTTTCACCACCTAAGGACACGGAGTATATTTATCTTAAATCGACGAGTGAACCTCTTCTTTACCCGAAATTTCCGACGAATAATGAGGTTCAAGACCTTTATTCCGACATTATTTTGAAGGATTTGAGTAAGCAAAAACTCACTCAATTACCCCCCTCAGTATTTTTATACAAACAGCTCAAAACATTGATATTGAATAATAATTCGTTGACTAATCTTCCTGCTGAAATGAGTCAATTGGCATTTTTAGAAAATTTAAGCATCAAGAATAATAAATTGGAGCGTTTACCAATAGAAATGGGGCAGTTTAAAAACCTTAAAACACTGGATTTGAGCCTAAATAAATTAAAAGAATTGCCCGATGAAATGAGGTATTTGACGGCATTGGAAGATTTGAATCTCAGCACTAATCGGTTGAGTGCTATCCCTTTTAATATGGAAGAGCTTCAGCAATTGAAAACGCTTAATTTGAGAGATAACGCGTTAACTATTTTTCCGCTGTGCATTGAGCGGATGACCAACTTGATTACTTTGGATTTAAGATATAACAGATTGAATGAGTTACCGGAAGGGATAGGTAATTTGATAAATTTAACGAGTTTGGATTTGGGTAATAATAGATTAAAATCGCTTCCAGAAGCCTTATTCGACCTTAAAAAATTGAAATTTTTGAATCTTTCAGGCAATGATATTCCCGTAAGTCAAATGAAAGAATTGGAAGAAGCTTTGCCGGATTGTCGAATTTTGGATTTTAAGTAACAGTAAAAAAAAGTAATTTTTTGAGCATCGCTAAGTTTATGACTCTTGGGTAGGCGTTTTAATAAGAAAAATACCCTTATCTTTGAAGAGAAATTAGAACAATTCACAGGAAAAACTTATCCAATGGGAATAGAACAATTTTTATTGCAGCGTGCCGAATTAAAAGGTGAAAAACGCGGAGAAAAGCGTGGTAAAAAAAAAGCTGAAAAAGATAGAATCTCAATCATTCGTAATGCCCGTTTAAAAGGATTAAGTATTGAATTTATTGCTGATATCGTGAATCTTCCAGCGGAAAAAGTG
>JANMYC010001140.1:0-2162 GCA_031381715.1 Saprospiraceae bacterium | reverse complement strand
CTTCACATAAGCAAAAACGATTCCATAACATTTACCCTGAATATGTTATTATCTTCTCAGAGAGCCCGCCTGAGTTGCCGTTTTAAACAAAAAAAATCCATTTCATCTAATTTATTTTTATTCGTCACGCCGAATGAAAAGAAATTTCTATTTTTAAAACTAATTAAATGGAATGTTTTAATTTGGCTACTCAACAGCAAATTTTATTTGTAAAAATGTATTTTAAATAATATAAATTATAAAATATGAAGCTTTCTCGTCGTAAATTTTTGAAACAAGGCACCGTTGCTATGGGTGGTTTTTTTATAGTTCCGCGTCACGTATTGGGTAGGGGATTCATAGCTCCGAGTGATAAACTCAATATCGCAGCCATCGGGGCAGGTGGGAAAGGCACTTCGGATATTGCCAATGCTTATAATAATGGAGCAAATAATGTAGTAGCAATTTGTGATGTAGATTGGTCAAAAGCCGCTTCGAGCATCACTAAATTCCCAAATGCTGTGAAATATAGAGATTTCCGTGAAATGTTCGATAAACAAAAAGACATTGATGCAGTCACTGTTTCCTCTCCCGACCACACTCATGCTGTGATTGCCATGGCAGCAATGCAGTTGGGTAAGCACGTATATGTTCAAAAGCCTTTGACGCATAATATTAAAGAGGCTCGAACGCTTACTGAGGCTGCTCGCAACTATAAAATAGTCAGTCAAATGGGTAATCAAGGTGCATCGGGTGCAGGTGTGAAGCAAATGGTTGAATGGTTTGATAAAGGTTTGATTGGAACGGTTGAGAAAGTGCACGTGTGGACTAATCGTCCCGTTTGGCCTCAAGGTATTCCCTCACCGACCAATAAGCCTACACCACCTAAAGACATTGCATGGGATGTTTGGGTAGGACCCGCTCCAATGGTGGATTATCACCCAAGTTATCACCCGTTTAAATGGCGGGGTTGGTGGAATTTTGGAACGGGTGCTTTGGGCGATATGGCTTGCCATATGATGGATCCGCCTTATCGAGTTTTGGGCTTGGGTTATCCGATGGAGGTGGAGTGTAGCGTAGGTTCTATCTTTTTAAAAGATTGGACGCCTGAGTATTTGCCTGATAGTTGCCCGCCTTCGTCGAGTGTACAGTTGAAATTTGCGCCTTCTAAAAAGAATAAAAAACAAGTGATTATGACGTGGAGTGATGGCGGCATTCGTCCTTTTCACCCCGAATTAATCCCTGCTAATGATATTATGGGCGATGAAACGGGCGATAATGGTGTTCTGATGATTGGCAGTAAAGGCATTATGACCTGCGGTGTTTACGGTGCTACGCCAAGGATTTATAAGAAAAATGGTGAAAAAATTGAGATGCCAAAGGCTGACCCGAATGCCATTCTTTTACCCGAGCATGGGCATCAAGCAGCTTGGACGGAAGCCTGTAAAGCGGGTTTTAACAGTGAAAAACACAAGGCTTTGACTTCTTCTTTTGATTATTCAGGACCGCTCACAGAGTCTATTTTAATGGGTAATTTGGCGATTAGAAGTTACGGCTTGCGTGAAGCACGTAAAGCGGGTGGGTTTGACTATCCTGGTCGTAAAAAACTCATTTGGGATGGAGTAACCATGAAAATCACCAATTTTGAGCCAGCCAATCAGTTTGTTTCAAGAGAATATAGAGAAGGTTGGAAGCTGTGATGATTGATGAATAACGAACAAGGAATATTGATTTATGAAGTTTTGAAGTAAAAATCACCTACTCCATAAATCGATATTCCCTGTTCGATATACGATGTTGATTATTACCCCCTCAGTATTTTACCTGTTTTGACTGTTTTTTTCTTTAAATATCACCCGAAGCTTCGTTAAATATCGGCTGAAAGTTCATTATTTAAAAAATTTTAATTATTTGTTTCGGATTATTAAAAAAAAATCATTATCCTTTAAAATCTCGCCAATTTACGGTTCGCACTACCAACCATCATCTTTTTTAGCTTTATTTTGCATATATTCTTTTAAAGAACTTATTATAGTGATAGTTTTTAGTTCAATTTGTTTCTTTATATCAATATACACTTTATTACGCCAATTTTTGTTTCCAACTACTTTCGGGCACTCTTTATCAGTGGTGATTAAATCAAAAGAAAAAGCACCTTGTGAATTAAGTGAATTTCCTTCGTG
>JANMYC010001083.1:0-1640 GCA_031381715.1 Saprospiraceae bacterium | reverse complement strand
AAAATACCCCCTCAGTATGTCATTGCGAGCGAAGCGCGGCAATCTACTGAGGGGGTGTATTTTTTATAAAAAAACAATTTCAACTAAGCACCTACACCGTGGCAATTTTTGAACTTTTTACCACTTCCACATGGGCAGAGGTCGTTGCGGCCAACTTTTGGGTCGTTTCTCACAACTGTTAATTGGCGTTGTGGTTCACGACCTGCTGAGGCGGCGGCTTCTCTCATGGCTCTGCGTTCAGCGTCTTGTTGCTCAAGGGCTTTGTTCGTTTTACCGAAATCAGTGCGCTTTGGGCGCGCTTCTTGGATGGATTCTTCTTGTTGAATCATCAACATCCCTTTCGATAAATATGAAGTCACTTGCTGATTGATGCGGGCAATGAAGCCTTCAAACATGCTATAAGCCTCCACTTTATATATTACCAATGGGTCTTTTTGCTCAAAAGAGGCACCTTGCACGGATTCTTTTAATTCATCCATGTTGCGAAGATGTTCTTTCCACTCATC
Source organism: Saprospiraceae bacterium (assembly GCA_031381715.1). Lineage (GTDB taxonomy): Bacteria > Bacteroidota > Bacteroidia > Chitinophagales > Saprospiraceae > JAAFJT01. The sequence continues at coordinate 1,134 of JANMYC010001083.1, read as the reverse complement.
GTCAATGATAGCGAGTGTAATGGCTTTTTCAATATCTCGCCAAACGGATTTTCCATTGCTCTTTACAGCATCTTCTAAGTTGGCTGATATACCCAATTGACGGGCTCTACCATCGGTGAAAGGAACGGCTATGTTTTTATAACGGTGCCCCTCGTGCTCCAATACTTGCTGACAGATAGGCAATAAAATATCCGATACTCGTTGTCCTTTTTCATTGTAAAACGCCATAAATTGCTCATGGTACAGGTCAGTTAAAGCATTGACATTCAATGATTTGAATTCTTGTTCTGAAATTTCAGGATCAAAACCCAATATTTCCCATGAAGTCCGTTTGAATATTTCATAGCTGCCAGTGGCTTTGGTTTCATCTACCAAATTTTGAGTCATTGACGTAAACATGGTATTCAAATCCACGGATAAACGCTCACCACTGAGGGCATTATAACGCTTTTTATAAATCGCTTCTCTTTGGATATTCATAACGTCATCGTATTCCAAAAGGCGTTTACGCATGCCAAAGTTGTTCTCTTCTACTTTCTTTTGAGCGCGTTCAATGGATTTTGTGACCATGGAGTGCTGAATCATTTCACCCTCTTTATGCCCCATTTTATCCATCAAGCCCGCAATACGTTCCGATTGAAAAAGGCGCATCAATTCATCTTCCAATGAAATGAAAAACTGAGATGAACCCGGATCCCCTTGACGTCCCGCACGACCCCGCAACTGACGGTCAACACGGCGTGAATCATGGCGTTCAGAACCCACAATTGCCAATCCTCCCGCTTCTTTAACACCTGCACCCAATTTAATATCCGTACCACGACCCGCCATGTTCGTTGCAATTGTTACTGCCCCTGCCTGACCTGCCCCCGCTACGATTTCCGCTTCTCGTTGGTGTTGCTTTGCGTTCAATACTTGGTGGTCAACCCCCCTCAGTTTGAGCATCCGAGAAAGAATTTCAGATTTTTCAACTGATTTAGTACCGACCAATATTGGGCGACCTGCGTCTTTTAATTTGGCAATTTCGTCCGCCATTGCGTTGAGTTTTTCACGCTCGGTTTTAAATACTAAATCTTCATCATCTTTACGTGAAATGGCTCTATTTGTAGGAATAACCACACAATCTAACTTATA
>JANMYC010001070.1:0-2611 GCA_031381715.1 Saprospiraceae bacterium | reverse complement strand
TACGCAGAGCGTATAGATTCTTTAAAAGAATACTTGTTGAGGGTTCCCAATATCGAATCAGTCCCTACCGATTATGCCTACACAGGAGGTGCAATAAGTATTTACAACGGCAAATTAGTCGCCTGGGATTATTCTGATGTGACCAATTCTCGCTATATGCAGCTGAAATTGGCAGATGGCAATCCGCAGACGTTTTCTTTCAAAGCCAACAAAGCCGTTTTACCCGCCATGCTTAATTGGACAGGTACTACTTTGACCAGCAAAGGCGCATTGAATACGACGGTTAATAATATTTTTGCGCCGTTCTGCGCTTTTCCTGATGGTTTTACCCCGCAGTCGGTCGTCGCACAAAGCGTAAAATTTGGTGTTCAAGTCGTTATAGATGGCAAAGAATCACCCGTTACATATATTACACTACCCGTCAGAGAACTGTTAGATAATCTCAGTTTCGACCTTGCGACCACTATTACCGCATGGCGAACCGCCAATCCAACGCTCAAAGCAGCAAATGGTCTTGATGAAGTGCGCCTAATTTTGAACGCTGATAATCCCCTCACAACTGACGATGATGGCGATTTACTGTCTTACAAAGGCAACGTGTTTGTACAAGAAGTCCGCTTAGGTTCGGCAGATAATATGATTCGGGCATTTAATTCAGGCGTAACAATTCCCTATGTCTTTGACGGTAAAACGCAAACCTACAAATACAAATATACCACTGCTGGCACTTACACCACTACAATGGTTGCCACTTACATTGGTCGCAAAAAATTCAAAGGCGATGGCTACCAAACAGGACGCGCCAATGAGATTTTGGCAAGCGAATATGAGATTGAAAGACGTTATAAAACGATTGAGATTAAGGTGAATTAAATAAACTAACTATATATCTGACGTAAAATAGCAAGTTATAGCTCCGACATTTCCCACAGTTTTTTAAAAAATTTAAAAAACTATTTTTAAAAAACTGTGGGAAATGTCGGAGCTATCTACAATAGAAATATTTAAGCTATTACCCTCGAGATGTCGCTGAGCATCAATAGTGGTATTGAACTGCGCAGGATCATCAAATTTGTCAATAAAGCGTGATTTGTGTCACTTCCCCCTCAGTATTTTAACCCTAATTTTGCTTTATGAAACAGTTAAAGGACTTACCACGGTGGCAACGTTTTATAGTTGCATGTCTCATTTGCTTAGGCACTGCGGGCATTTTAGGTGGAATTATAGCTGCTTTAATCTGAAATTTTCATTCAAATCATTCAAAAATGTAGAATTATGAAAGCAAACATGGGGAACACGGATCGTGGAATTCGTATTGCCGTTGCGGCAATCATTGGTTTATTGTATTACAATGGAACCATAAGCGGTACTTTGGGAATAGTTGGGTTGGTTTTAGCTGCGGTTTTTGTGCTGACAAGTGTAGTTAGTTTTTGCCCTCTATACAGTATTATCGGCATTTCTACCTGTCCGGTGAAGCATTAAAACAAAGACAATGTTGTTTTAAAAAATGCTGCTTTTTACTCGTTTTGAGTAAAAAGCAGCAATTCTGCCTTGTTTAAAATAGGCCTTTATTCAAAATTCATCTAATCTACCTTCAACGGTGGCCCCACTATCTTCATATCATTATCCATGAAAATTTGGGCAATTTCAGTGGGCGTTGGCTCTTTTGTCAATGATGCCATCGCGACAAAAAATGATTCCAGTTTGCCCGCAGGTTGAAGAATGACGGTCATTTTACCCTTTTCTGATACTTGCGTCCACGCATGAGGGACTGTTCGGGGTAAAAAAATGCTATCACCTGTATGAAGGTGTTGTTTGTCTTCGCCCACTTGAAAATAATAATGCCCTTCAAGGACGTAAAAAATTTCATCTTGAAATGGATGAACATGCAGCGGTGTACCCCTTCCTTGCGACAAACCCGTTTGCTCAAAAATAGCTAAATCACCGTCGGTATCTTTCCCCGATACTTTCACGTCCAATATATTAACATTGACTCCTTTTAATTGCAGATGACCGTGGGTTCTGCCCTCTCCTGCCTTTGTAACAAACCCTTTTTCAAGTCTTAAATTTGTATTTTTCTGGGTTTGAGAATGGGCTGCTAAAGGTACAGCTGCGGTTGTTGTCAAAAGGCTTAAGATAAATTTATTTCTTTTCATTTTCATTACAGTTTTAATAACCCATTAAATAAAATCTTTAAATCATACCCCTCAGTATAAAGTGTTCTGGATGGAGTAAAACGCATCAGATAAAGCTAATTTTGAAAGAAACCTTTCCAAAGATAAGCATTAAAATTTGCTGAGTCCGATAATAACGACAAAGTACGCCCTCAGCTTTCTCCAAAAAAATAGGTACTCCCAACTATTTTCCACTATTCTTTTAAAACCTATCTTTGTAACATAAACAAGGGTCGTTGTTAGGGACTTTTTGCAATTTAACTATCGCCCTATCGGTGTATTAATTGAATTAACATTATGTAGGAACCAAGATTGACGGGCAATACATTGTAGGATAATTAAAACCTGCTTTTCCATATTTTTAACCATTTGAATAAAATATCAACTTTTTTAAGCATTTTAGCAATCTCTAAGGGAACTTTTAAAAAATTTCCTCC
>JANMYC010000994.1:0-3412 GCA_031381715.1 Saprospiraceae bacterium | reverse complement strand
CAGAATAGGTTTAATATCTTGATAATCAATGGATTGCGAGTCATTATCTATTTCAAAAACTGTGACATTACTGAGGGGGTAGGGCGGTTGAGTGGCTTTTATAAAATGGCGCGCTGTCTTCGCTCGCTCGACTATAAATGTATCTAGAGAATGAATTATATCTATCACATAAGGCGGAATGGTGTGCAGTGCATCATCGCCAAGTGGAGTAGGAATGAGAAATAGTTTACCTTTTGTCATAGTACAAAGGTGGTAACTTAATTGGATTTTGACAAAATAATTAGCAAAAAAGAGTTGGAATATTGGAAAGGCTTATTTTGTAATTAAATTGTTTTAAACAATAAAGGGCTCTCTTTTTTTTAAAGTAAATATCACAAAGGGAACCGATATAGTTAACTTTTAACTTTTATTTTAGTATTTTAAATTCTGGTTAAGAATTTTTTTTAAAAGATAATTTTTAATTAGTCAATAAACGAAGGTTTTAATACTATAAAAACGTTATAAAATGAAATAAAAATTTGTTTTCTATTTTGATACTTTGTAACTTTAAAGCAGGTCAAAACATATAACCAAACGGAGAAAATAATTTTTTCACAACCAAATTTTTAAGCTATGATCAACAGTATTAACAATCTTGGGAAATGGCTTTTTATTCTTCCCTTTGCAGTTTTTGGTGTAATTCATTTTATGAATGCCGAACAAATGTCAGGTATGGTTCCTTTAGCTGGAGGGGCTATCTGGGTGTATATCACAGGGCTCGCTGAATTGGCTTTTGCTATCAGTGTGGTGATTGGCAAATGGGATAAATTGGCGGCAATGCTCTGTGCATTGATGCTTTTAATGTATGTTATATTGATTCATGCGCCGGGTATTGGTTTATACGAAACGGCTATACCTAATTTTTTAAAAGATTTAGGTTTGTCAGGCGGTGCATTGATGTATGCTAAAAGTTTTGCGAGAGATAATAGCATTGTAGGTTAAATTTTTAATAAAACCCAACAAATAAACACGCGGCTGTGCTGATAGTTATTTCAGTGCAGCTTTTTTTATGTTTGTAAAACATTATGATTTAAGCATCTGTTTGGTAATTTCGTTGTCTTTGATTTCCAACTTTAACTTTTATTTTCTACTTTATGGGAAACCTATCTTTTTCAATCTATGCTTTTATTCCATTTTTGACTCTTTTGCAGGGTTTTATTTTTGCAATCCTATTGATACTGAGGGGTAGGCGAGAGGAACGATATTCTGATAATTGGTTGGCTTTTGTGCTTTTTATGTTGGCAGTCAACGGTATTCCGTATATGTTGGGTTGGGTGGGCATCACGTATTTATGGGAAAAATTGACTTATTTGCCGTGGGATGGTTTTTGGTTGGTTATTCCACCTGCTACTTACCTGTTTTTGAAAAGTTTGACAAACGATACTTGGCGTTTTTCGACGCGGCGAGATTTGTGGCATTTTTGGGCGTATGGTTTATATTTTATTGAGCATTTGATAGTGGGAGTTTGGGCTTTGTACGATAAAAGTATTTTGGATAAATGGGGGCAAACGACCGCATTTGTTTTTTATGGTTGGTTGATGGATTGGGGAACTGAGCTGTACTATTTCTTCCTTTGCTTTCGCTTGTACAAAGAATATCGAGAATGGACTGTCAATGAATTTTCGGATGCGGAGCGGGTCAGTTTTAAATGGCTGCGCAATTATTTGATTGTGAAAGTAGCGCTTACACTCGTAGCCATTGCCAATAGTATTTATGTAAAATTATCGCCTACTCATGGAGAAAATTATTACGCCTTGATGTGGTGCGGTTATTTGATGGATACCATTTTGATGTATTATTTGAGTATTTCAGGTTATTCACAAACACGTGTGCGCTCTGTCAGATTTGTGGAAAACTTTGTGGATAACTCTTTTGAGGCTGTTAATACCGCTAATACTGAGGGGGTATCTGATAACACATCGGAAGAGTTTAAAAATAAGAATACTTTGTCAGAAAGTGATTTGAACGCTTGGAAAACGAAAGTTTTAAGCATTTTCGACACTAAAAAGCCCTATTTGAATCCTGACTTGACCCTCTCAGATTTGGCTGATAGCTTGAAAACGAATACATCTATCCTGTCACAAGTTATCAACACAGGGTTCTCCAAAAACTTCAATGATTTCGTGAATGAGTATCGTGTGAAGGATTTTAAAGATAAAATTGCTACCCCTCAGTATCAGCACCTCACTTTGTTGGCCATTGCCTTTGAGTGTGGTTTTAATTCAAAATCCACTTTCAATAGAGCTGTTAAAAAAGCGACAAATCAGATGCCATCGGAGCTATTTAAAGAGAGATAAAAAAGAGGCATCCGAGACCATGCAGATACCTCTTTTTTATTTTTGAAATTTTGATTTTAAGCAAAAGCACAAATAATACCACCCATCAGAGCCATTGTCAATATCCAATAACCCGTATGAATGAAGATATAATTCCTGCTTTTTCGCTCAAATAAACTCAGGATGCCAATAATTGGCAAGGCAATAAAAAGCCCCGACAATGCACCATGCAATGCGCCATGTTTAAAAGTCCTGAAATTAGAGCCATTCACATCCATAAATGCTTTGGTCGCTTGACTAATCGCGGAATTAGGGTCTGCCATATCTTTATTATTGGCTAAAATAGAGTAATAGTGCATTTGATGAACGACTAAATTCATCATTGCTGTTGAAAGCATAATGCCGAATAGAAGTGTGATACCGAAAATAAGCACCATGTTTGAACCCTTCATTTTGTCTTCGGTCATGTCCGAAGCTTTCATCCACGCATTAGCAAATAGCATTGGGCTATACCAAAGACCACCAATTATAAGCGGGATAATGCCTGTGCCAAGGACAACAAGCCAGTTAATATTTATCATAATAGAGAGATTTGAGAGTGAGTTATTAATTTTATACAAGCGAAAAATAACTATTTTTTCAATAAAAACAATCCTTTTGATTCAAATTATAATTTGAAACGTCTCATATCATCATTTGGGGCGATACCCCTCAGTATCCGACGCACCTTTGTATCAAGTTTTTTAAAAATATTATTCAATAAAAAAATCTTGACGCAATGAAAAAGTTAATCACTTCCTTCGCTCTTTTTTTTACAACAATTTCGCTCGTATTTGCTCAACGTGAAATGCGCCCACTTACGGGCAATGGCATGACGAAAACCCTTCAATACGATATTAATCCTTTTGAAAATTTAGAAGTGCTTTGGTTAGATGGTAAAATCGAAGTCGAATTCGGTGCTCCCAAATCCGATATTTCTATCGTGACCGATGAAAATATTTTTTACCTTTTAAAAGTAAAAAATACTGAGAGCCTGCTCAAGTTGGAAATCGCTAATAATTTTAAAAACCGCCTTTGGCTTGAAGATGATAAAACGA
>JANMYC010000913.1:0-5146 GCA_031381715.1 Saprospiraceae bacterium | reverse complement strand
GATGCCATGGTTTTTAATAAAAATATAGCGGATTATATCTGTGAAAATAAAGGTGGTGAAGGTGCTTTTCGTGAATTTGCGGAGCTAATTATAAGCGCTCAATCAACCCAAAACCCAAAACTCAATACTCAAAACTAAAATAACCTACTCGTAAAGTGTTCAACATCCAATTTTTAATCTATTTAAAAATAAAGTTATGAAGACAATTGCTTTACGAAATAACCAACACATTGGCGAGGGACAACCTTGCTACATTATTGCTGAAATCGGTATCAATCACAATGGCTCATTAGAAATTGCCAAACAATTGATTGACGAAGCTGTGAACGCTAAAGCGGACGCCGTTAAATTTCAAAAACGCACACCTGAAATCTGTGTGCCTAAAAGCCAGTGGAACAATATTCGCGACACGCCGTGGGGCATGATGACCTACATTGATTACAAGCGCAAAACTGAATTTGGTTACGATGAATATGCCGAAATCGACCGTTATTGTCGTGAAAAAGGCATTGATTGGTTCGTTTCTACTTGGGATGTTGAAGCTGTGGATTTTATGGAGCATTTTGATACACCGTTGTACAAATTAGCGTCTGCTTCATTGACGGATATTCCATTAATTGAGCGTATACTTTACACCCGCCGCCCTTTGATGCTGTCAACAGGTATGTCAACCGTGAAGGAGATAGTGGATGCTGTCAATTTTGTTAAAAAATTCGATGAGAAATACCCCCTCAGTATAGCGCACTCTACATCGGCATATCCCTGCAAACCAGAGGAATTGAACCTTAAAATGATTCAAACTTTGGGTAAAATGTTCCCCAATGTACCGATTGGCTACTCAGGTCACGAAACAGGACTGGCAACAACGGTAGCAGCTGTTGCAATGGGAGCGACATTTGTGGAGCGACATTTTACACTAGACCGTGCCATGTGGGGTAGCGATCATGCAGCGTCAGTTGAACCACAAGGTTTCCAACGCTTAGTGCGAGATATTCGGGATATTGAATTGGCTTCTGGTGATGGTGTTAAACGCGTTTATGAATCTGAAATAGGTCCGATGAAACGCTTGCGCGTACACATTAGCCCTGAATATCAGCTTTAAAAAAATGATTGAAGATAAAATTCTGACTATTACAACAACCATATTAATAATTTGGATAGCCCTTATTATGGTATTGGAACGCATCATTCCATATCGAAAAGGGCTGCCCATTTTTAGGGAAGGCTTTTGGGTTGATTTAGTTTGGTACACTATTATTCAAAGCTATTTTCTAAAAATAGTGATTTTCGATTGGATAATTGTGCCTATTCAACAAAGTTGGGATTTATCGCACATCAATTTTATTAAGGCAATGCCCATTTGGGGACAGGTTTTATTCTTTTTAATTACCCACGATTTTTATATTTATTGGTTTCATCGGTGGCAACACGCTAATAAAATACTGTGGCGAACCCATGAAGCCCACCATTCGGGCAAAGAAGTAGATTTTTTACAGGGCTCGCGCTCTCATGCTGTGGAGATTTTGATCAATCAAACGATTGAGTTTGTGCCCATTATTTTATTGGGGGCAGACCCCTCAGTAATTCCAATAAAAGCATTACTGGATTCGATGTTTGGTACTTTTATTCATGGTAATATTGACGTTAAATTGGGCAAATGGAAGTATATATTAAATTCGCCCGAACTGCATTTATGGCATCATGCGAATTATAAAGAGGTATTTCACGCTAATTTTTCAACCAAATTTGCCCTTTGGGATTATCTTTTTAAAACTGTTTACGACCCACATATAAAACCTGAAAATGATAATGCTCAATGGGGTTTGTACTACGATTTTCCGAAGGATTATTTCTTGCAACATGCCTTTTCAGTGAAACGATTTGATGAAAAAAAGCTGTTAAAATACAGGTTGTTTAGGTGGTATTATAACCTCCGACCCAATATTTTAAGGCTCATAAAACGCTTATTTTTTATTAAAAAACAGCTCGACACTAAGGGGGTAAAAAAATTACAATTAACAAAAAACGAATAACAAATTTGAACTGGTTTTATCTTTTAATAGCCGCTTTGCTTGAAACCGCATGGACATACAGCATCAAGTTCCTGACTTTTAAAGATGTATTGACTTTAAGATTCGGTAATTTCTATCTGCCAGACAAGGCATTACCTGTACTCATCCCATTTTTAGGCTATATTTTCTTTGGCATTGGTAATATTTATTTCTTTTCATTGGCCATGAAAACCATTCCGACGGCAATTGCTTTTGCGGTGTGGACTTCATTGACATTGCTTTTAATAAAACTGACGGATACTTTTTGGTTCCATCAAAAAATATCCTTTTGGGAAGTTTTTTACACGGTTTTAATTATTATTGGAATAGTTGGTTTAAAAGCAAAAACAGCTTCTTAATAATTTCATAATATGTGTTTAACGCGCACTTAATATTGGTAAACCACCTTTGCATTCATTCATGTTAGAGTTTAAAATAATTTAATGAGACGCAAGCCCAATATTGTAGTAATATCAGATACCCATCTTGGAACTTACGGCTGCCATGCGAAGGAGCTTTTGAATTACTTGAAAAGCATCAAACCCGAAATACTGATTTTGAATGGTGACATCATAGATATGTGGCAATTCAAAAAATCCTATTTCCCTGCTGACCATATCAAAGTCATCAGTCGTTTGCTTAAAATGTCCGTTTCGGGAACTAAAGTGTATTATATAACAGGTAATCATGATGATTTATTGAGGCGTTTCTCCAACATTGCTTTTGATAATTTTCACTTACGAGACGATTTATTATTACAATATGATGGTAAAAAAATGTGGTTTTTTCATGGTGATGTCTTTGATACCACTGTCGTGCAAGCCCGTTGGTTAGCAAAAATCGGTGGTAAAAGTTACGATACCCTCGTTAGGCTCAATAAAGTTGTGAACGCTTTGATGAAATTATTGGGAAGAGAACGCGTCGCTTTTTCAAAAATAATAAAAATGCGGGTGAAAGAAGCCGTCAAATTTATTGGTGATTTTGAGCAAAAAGCCATAGAAATTGCTCAAAAGCAGGCTTGTAACTACGTCGTATGTGGGCATATTCATACCCCTCAGTATAAAACGGTCGGGGATGTAACTTATCTGAATTCAGGTGATTGGGTTGAAAATCTGACAGCTTTGGAATACATGCAAGGCGTTTGGAAAATATATTACTACAGCGATGAAGAGTATAATCCGCTTAACCCGCAATTACAATTGATAAAAGATACAGATTTGGTAGAAGAAGAAAACATACTCAGTGAGCCACAGGCTGCTTTTATCGCCCAGTTTTTTGATAAATCTAAACCTTTATTTGAGTAAAAAAAGTGAAATGACCAGATTATCCACCTCTTTTAATAAAATTAACAATACCATTTTTCAAAACATCCATACGAACAACCTTATTTACAACACCTGTTGGGAAGACCCTCGCTGCGACCGTCAACTGCTCGATTTGAAGCCCGATAGTCGCATGGTGATGATTACATCTGCGGGTTGCAATGCGCTGGATTATGCTCTTGACAGTCCCGCTGAAATTCATTGTGTGGACATGAATCCACGCCAAAACGCTTTACTTGAATTGAAAAAAGCGGCCATTCATGAAGGGCAGCACGATGATTTATTTCAAATGTTTGGAAAAGGCGTGCACAATCAAGTGTACGATTTTTACACAGAATGTTTACGCAATACTTTACCTGATTATGCCCGCTCTTATTGGGATAAAAACATCCAATTTTTTATCGGAAAAGGCGTGCGAAAGTCGTTTTATTGGCACAGCACATCGGGCTTGTTCGCTTGGTCTTTCTCACGATATATGAAATTTCAACGCAAAAACTATAAACTCGCCGCCCGCCTTTTTGAAGCTCAAACGCTGGATGAACAGCAGGAATTGTATTTCCAATTGGAGCATAAACTGTTGAATAATGCTGTTCGGTGGATGCTACAACGCAATATTGTAATGTCAATGCTTGGTGTCCCGCAGAGTCAACAGGCGATGCTTACTGAGGGGGAGGACAATTTTATTCAAAAATGCCTCCGTCAGGTTTTTACGCAGTTGCCGATTCAAGATAATTACTTTTGGCAATTGTATTTCAAAGGACACTACTCCAAAGATTGCTGCCCAAATTATTTAAAACAGGACAATTTTGATTTTTTAAAAAAGCAAATGCCGACGTTAAAAACTCATACCTGCACATTATCGGGCTTTTTACAACAAAACCCCAATAAATACTCGCACTACGTTCTGCTTGACCATCAAGACTGGTTGGCAGCCAATAACAAAAAAGCCCTTCATGAAGAGTGGCAAAATATACTCGATAACAGCCACTCAGGCACGCGCATTCTAATGCGTTCAGCAGCTTATAATGTAGATTTTTTCCCAGATTTTGTTTTGGATAAAATTGAATTTGAAAAAGAAAAAACGGCTATTTTGCACAAACAAGACCGTGTTGGCACGTACGGCAGCGTTTATTTGGGAATTGTAAAATGAGTGTTGAGTGTATAGTTTTAGCGTATAGAAGCAATCATTATTCGCATTAAAAACTAAGTACAACACACTAAAAACTAAAAAATCATGTCAAATACCTCTATTTTAAATAGAAAATCACCTACTCATTACGATGCCTTTGAAACAACACAAGAGCAAAAAATGTCGGCTTATTACCGATTTCACGCTAAAATATACGACATCACTCGGTGGACATTTTTATTTGGTCGGCATTGGCTCATAGATTGGTTGCCTTTCGAGCGGTCAGAACATTTTACACTTTTAGAGGTGGGTTGTGGTACAGGTTTCAATTTAAAATACCTTACCCAATGTTTTCCAAAATTGCAACTCGTAGGCATGGATGCCTCGGCGGATATGCTCAATATTGCTCAAACTAAATGGAACGATACCCCTAATAGACCCCTTTTAATCAATAAATTGTACGGTCAAAGCGCTTTCGATTTTAAGCTTAGTAAGCAAAATCCGAAATCTGAAACCCAAAATCCGAATTATACTGAGGGGGGTGTCAAGCCGCAAGTTATTTTATTTTCATATTGTCTCACAATGGTTAACCCTGCTTGGGATACGTTGGTTTTACAAGCCAAAGAAGATTTGGTAGAAAACGG
>JANMYC010000867.1:0-2323 GCA_031381715.1 Saprospiraceae bacterium | reverse complement strand
GTAACGCCATGATTTTGAGAAAATTAGGGGTTTAAGTCCTTTTATTTCAATACAAAAAAAAACGACAGGTCGGAATCCACGCTCCACGGTGGGTACGATTACTGAAATATATGATTTTATGCGCCTTCTTTTTGCTCGGGTAGGCGATGCCTACAGCTACGAAACGGGTAAAAAGATGGTAAAATATACCGATGAGCAAATTCTCACGCTCATTCTTGAACAGTTTGACGGTGAAAAAATAATGCTTTTAGCACCACTTGTGCGCGGACGTAAAGGGCATTATCGTGAGCTTTTTGATAATGTTCGGAAGCAGGGCTATACCAAAGTCCGGGTGGATGGAGAATTGCTTGACCTTGAGCCGGGTTTGCAAGTGGATCGTTTCAAAGTGCATGATATTGAGGTTGTAATTGACAGGATTCAAGTATCCGAGGAACGTCGTGAGCGATTGGTTACTTCGTTGGGTACGACTATGAAAATGGGTAATGGGCTGATTTTTTTACTGCAAGTCAATTCAGCAGGGGGAGAAAATGGCAAGTTAACGATGTTTTCCAAACATTTGATGGATGCCGAATCGGGTATTAGTTACGAAGAAGCATCGCCTAACACGTTTTCATTTAACTCACCTTACGGCGCTTGTCCACATTGCAAGGGTTTGGGACAAGTAGCGGAAGCGGACATGGATAAAGTTGTGCCTGACCCTACTAAAAGTATTAATGACATCGGCATCGTTCCGTTTGGAGAAGTTCGTGAAAATTCGATGTTTCAACAGATTCGAGCCATTGCCAAAAAGTATAATTTTGCCTTATCAACGCCTATAAAAGATATTCCGGAGGCTGCTTTTAATGTGATGATGTATGGTGGGGAGAAAAAAACGGTTAGTTTACCGAATAATGTTCCTCAACAAGATTTATATGTCTATGATTTGGCATCTACGGGATTAGCCAATATGCTCAAACGTTGGTATGAAGATACGGGTTCTGAAAAAATAGCGACTTGGGCTGAGGAGTTTATGACGGTGATTACTTGTCCAGAGTGTAATGGTTTTAGGTTAAAAAAAGAGTCACTGCACATAAAAATAGCTGAAAAGCACATTGGAGAATTGTCTATTTTGGATGTTGTCACTCTCTCACAATGGTTCGAAAATATTGAAACGCAATTAACAGAGCGTCAAAAGACGATTGCGAAGGATATTTTAAAAGAAATTCGCTTGCGTTTGGGCTTTTTATTAAATGTCGGATTGGATTATTTATCCCTGAATCGTCCTTCGGGAACCCTTTCTGGAGGGGAGTCCCAACGCATTCGACTGGCTACTCAGATTGGTTCGCAACTCACGGGCATTACTTACATCCTTGATGAGCCGAGCATTGGTTTGCATCAAAGGGATAATCAAAGGCTCATCGAAGCGTTGATGCAACTGCGGGACATCGGTAATACGGTGCTTGTGGTGGAACACGATAAGGATATTATGATGGCTTCGGATTATATCCTCGATTTGGGACCCGGTGCAGGGAAACACGGTGGCGAATTGGTCGGCGAGGGTACCCCCTCAGTATTTTTGAAAAATCAGACCGTTACTGCGGAATATTTGAATAATATTAAAAGAATTGAAGTTCCTAAACATAGGAGAAAAGGAAACGGAAAAGAACTCATTTTAACGGGTGCAACGGGTAATAATCTGAAAAATGTGTCAATTACCATTCCTTTAGGAACGTTGACACTCATAACGGGGGTTTCAGGAAGTGGAAAATCTACCTTGATAAATGAAACGCTTTATCCTATTTTGAAGCAACATTTCTATAATTCTACTAAAAAGCCAATGCCTTTCCAAAGGCTACAAGGCTTAGGGCATTTGGATAAAGTGATTGAGATAGACCAATCGCCTATTGGTCGCACGCCACGCTCAAATCCTGCAACTTACACAGGCGTTTTCAGTGATATTCGAAATATTTTTGCTGGTTTGGCGGAATCTAAAATAAGGGGTTATAAACCAGGGCGCTTTAGTTTTAATGTAAAGGGTGGTCGTTGTGAAACGTGCGAAGGTGGAGGAAAAAGGGTTATTGAAATGAATTTTTTACCTGATGTGGAGGTTGATTGTGAAACGTGCTTAGGTCGCCGCTATAATCGTGAAACGCTGGAAGTTTTATATAAAGGCAAAAGCATCAATGATGTTTTGAATATGACAGTGGATGAAGCCGTTACGTTTTTTGATAAAATACCGAACATCTATCGCCGCATGAAAACGCTTCAAGAAGTGGGTTTGGGCTATATCACTTTGGGACAACAAGCGACTACCTTATCGGGTGGCGAGGCGCAACGGGTGAAA
>JANMYC010000859.1:0-2406 GCA_031381715.1 Saprospiraceae bacterium | reverse complement strand
AATAATACCCAGAAGGTTATTATCGGCGTATAACCGAACTGCGTCAGAAGGTTGTAAATAAGGAATAAAGGATTGCCGTCCAATCAGATACGGGCTGATTTGACCTTGCGAGATGATGTTAGCCATAATTTCATTTATTTTAAAACCAATTCAACCAGCATTTGAAACATTGATTGGAAGCACCTTTCTGTGAGATGCTCTCAAGTAATATTTTAAATGATTGTGCCCAAATGGCTTGTACATTCTTATCTTTGCAAAATTAAAAATTTGCTTCACAAAAGCACGGAAATATATTTAACTTATGAAAAAAGGTTCTAAGATTTACTCAATAGTGAACATGACTTGTCCGCGTTGCCAATCTGGTGATTTGTACCCAACCACAACATTTTCATTTAAAAAATCATTTACAATGCATGATAATTGTCCACATTGTGGTCAGCGTTACGTATTAGAATCGGGATTTTATTATGGTTCTATGTTTGTATCGTATATGATTACGGCTTTTATCATGTTTAGCTTGTTTGCAGTGTGTAAATTTTTATTGGGTTTTGGTATTATTGAGTCATTTGCATTGGTAACTTGCGTTGTATTCATCTTATTTGTTTGGATTTTTAGAGTATCAAGAGCCGTGTGGATAAACTTTTTTGTTAAATTTAATAAAAAGTATGTTTAAATATCTCTGAAAATAGTGATTTCGAGAACTGGAACTGAGGGGTATGTCGTTATTCATGAAAATCTTTTTTATAGATGACATCTATATTTTAATAAGAATTATCAATAAAACTATATCATGATTATAGTGTTCTGATAGATACAATTAGGTCAACTTTTCAACTTGCATTTTTTTTATTTAAAAAGTTAAATCTTAGAAACCATTTCATATTTAAATGTGTTACTTTTGCAGTTAGATTTTGGACTAAATCTAAATAAGCCTTTCTTGAAAACGTAAATAATTGATTATCAAAAATTTAATACAAATGAGTAAAAAATTAATATATCTCGATAATAATTCAACGACGCCCGTTGACCCTCGCGTATTGGAGGCAATGATTCCTTATTTTACCCAAAACTTCGGTAATGCGGCAAGTCGCAATCACCCTTTTGGTTGGATAGCTGAGGAAGGAGTTGACTATGCGCGTGAGCAAGTGGGTAAGTTGATTGGAGCAGAGGATAAAGAGATTATTTTCACATCAGGTGCGACTGAATCCATTAATTTGGCATTAAAAGGTGCTTTTGAGATGTACGCTAAAAAAGGCAATCACATCATCACTGCCAAAACGGAGCATAAGGCTGTGTTGGATACGTGCAAGCACATAGAAAAAATGGGTGGTGAAGTCACTTATTTGGATGTAAATTATGATGCAACGATTAACCTCGCTGATTTGGAAGCTGCCATCAAACCCAATACAATCATGATTTGCATTATGTACGCAAATAATGAAACGGGTGTGATTCAGCCAATGAAAGAAATTGGTGAAATATGCGCTAAACATGGCGTATTGTTCATGTCAGATATTACACAAGTGGCAGGTAAGATTCCAGTTGATGTAAAAGCTTTGGGCATTCATTTGGCGGCTTTCACGGCACACAAAATGTATGGACCAAAAGGTGTAGGTGCACTTTTCGTAAACCGCATCAAACCGCGTGTGAAAGTTGTGGCTCAAATAGACGGTGGCGGTCATGAGCGTGGTATGCGCTCGGGTACAATGAACGTTCCGGGTATCGTAGGTTTTGGTAAAGCAGCCGAAATTGCCATGAAAGAAATGGATCAAGATGCAGCACGCTTAAGCAAATTACGCGATAGATTACAAACGGCTTTGATGGAAAAGTTGGAGGAAGTGACTATTAATGGTAATGTGAACAGCCGTATGCCACACGTAACGAATATGTCATTTAAGCACGTTGAAGGGGAAGGTTTAATGATGACTTTTAACCAAGAGATTGGTTTATCTTCAGGTTCAGCTTGTACTTCTGCTTCTTTGGAGCCTTCTTATGTGTTAGTGGCTATGGGATTGGGTGACGATTTGGCTCACTCTTCACTACGTTTTTCTTTAGGTCGTTTCACTACAGATGAAGACATCGACTATACTATCGAAGCCATTGCAAATGGTGTGAGCCACATGCGCGATCTTAGCCCAATCTGGGAAATGTATAAAGAGGGTGTTGACTTGACAAGTGTTGAGTGGAGTGAGCACTAATCAATTGATAATTTATAAGATTTCAATTTTCAATTATCCATTTTCAATTTAAAAGAACTTGTTTCTGAGTTAATTTGTTATTACCTTTGACTTAGAATTAATCTAAATAACAATCTAAAAATATAAAAGCTATGGCATATTCAGAAAAAGTAATGGAGCATTTCCACAATCCACGCAACGTGGGTACTTTGGATAAAAGCAGCAAAAG